>JBOHXF010000376.1:0-8365 GCA_050737455.1 Opitutaceae bacterium
GCGCAGGCCCGTGTCCCAGTCCCTGTCCGGGCCGCGCACGACCACAGGCTTCCGGTCCAGACGCAGGTTCGAGCAGATGACCCCTGCCGCCAGGTGGCTTCGGCTCCCCAGGAGGGAATCGCCGACGTAGTTGTAATGGGGGGTCTGGACGTTGTCCATGATCAGGCAGTTCTTGTACTCGCACGCGTTGCCTAGGATTGAGCCAGCGCCGACGATGACCTGCCCGCGGAGGAAGGCCCCGGGCCGAAGAGTCGCATCCGGGCCGATCCAGACGGGACCGACGATGACGCAGTACGGCGGAAGCTTCACGCTCGGGTGGAGGTGGACCGGCCCCTCGATGTGCACGCCCTTGGGGATCTCCCGGCCCGCTAGGCCGCTTCCGTCGAACCGCCACGCGGCGAGCGCGGAAGCGATGCCCGCGAGCCATTCCCAGGGGGGAGCTTCCGCTGGGAAATGCGGCGCAAAGGCCGCGAGCGAATCCGGGAGGGTGAAGAAGTCCGCGGCTTTCATGGAGGACATTCCGGTGCCCATAGCCGATTTGGGCCCGGACGGAAAGGATCGTGTTGGGCGGTCGCCCCGGGGAACCTCGAACCTTCCGCGATGCTCTAATGATAGACCGGAATACCGCCATCATTTGACGGTAAACCCCGAAGGGACGCTTGCGCTTGCCCCCGCGCCGCGGCTATCAGTCGGGGCTTCCCGCATGCCCTCGAAATCCCACTTCACCGTCCCGCGGATTCGCTACGAAGGCCCCGCCTCGGACAATCCCCTCGCGTTCCGCCATTACGATCCCTCCGAGTTGGTGGAAGGCCGGAGCATGAAGGAGCGGATGCGCTTCTCCATCGCCTACTGGCACTCCTTCCGCGGCGCCGGCTCCGATCAGTTCGGAGTCGGCACGATCGTGCGGCCCTGGGAAAAGGGGCGCGACCCGGTCGGCGTCGCCAAGCGGCGGATGGACGCGGCCTTCGAGTTCTTCGTCAAGATCGAGGCGCCGTTCTGGTGCTTCCACGACCGCGACCTCGCACCGGAGGGGGCCACGCTCGCCGAGACCAACCGCAACCTCGATCAGCTGGTCGCGCACGCGAAGGCGCTGCAGAAGGCCACCGGCGTCCGCCTGCTGTGGGGCACGGCCAACCTGTTCTCCAACCCGCGCTATATGTGCGGGGCCGCGACCAATCCGGATCCCCACGTCTTCGCGTTCGCCGCGGCACAAGTGAAGAAGGCCCTGGAGGTCACGAAGGAGCTCGGGGGCGAAAACTACGTCTTCTGGGGCGGGCGCGAGGGCTACGAGACCCTGCTCAACACCGATCTGAAGCGCGAGCAGGAGCACTTGGCGACCTTCCTGCGGATGGCCGCCGACTACGCGGACGAGATCGCCTTCGCCGGACAGTTCCTCATCGAACCCAAGCCCAAGGAGCCGACCAAGCACCAGTACGACTTTGACGTGGCGAGCGGGATCGCGTTCCTGCGCACGTTCGGCCTGCACAAGCGCTTCAAATTCAACATCGAGACCAATCACGCGACGCTCGCCGGACACACCTTCAACCACGAGATCGAAGTGGCCGCCGCCCAGGGCATGCTGGGCTCGATCGATGCGAACACGGGCGACCTTCTGCTCGGATGGGACACCGACCAGTTCAACACCGATGTGCGCGAGCTGACTCTGGGGATGCTTTCCATCCTGCGGGCGGGCGGCCTTGGCCCGGGCGGATTCAATTTCGACGCGAAGCTGCGGCGCCCGTCCACCGACCTGGAGGACCTGTTCCACGCCCACATCGGCGGCATGGATACGTATGCCCTGGCGGACAAGCTGGCGCGGCGCATCCTCGCCGACGGAGTGCTCGAGCGTTTCGTCGCGGACAGGTACTCGGGATACGACACGGGCTACGGCCGCGAAATCGAGAAGGGCCGGATCGGCTTCGCCGCGCTGGATAAGCTGGTGATGGGCCGCCTGGGCGAGCCGGCGCCGCGCAGCGGCCGGCAGGAATATCTTGAGAACCTGCTCAGCAGGTACCTGACCAAACCGTGAGCCTGTACCTCGGGGTCGATAGCGGCACCCAGAGCGTCAAGGTTGTCGCGCTTGATCTGGAGCTCGGGAGAGCGGTGGCGGCCGCCCGCGCGCCGCACACCCTCATCGCCGGCCTGCCACCCGGGCACATGGAGCAGGATCCGCGGGAATGGTTTTCGGCCCTGACCCGCGCGATGACCGAGGTGGCCGCCCAGATCGACCGGAGCCGGGTTCGCGGGATCGGCGTGTCCGGCCAGCAGCACGGCTTCGTCGCGCTGGACGCGGCGGGCGAGGTCATCCGACCGGCCAAGCTCTGGTGCGACACAAGCACGGCTCCCGAGTGCGAACGGCTCACTCGCAAGCTTGGAGGGGCAAAAGCGGTCATCCGCCGGTTCGGGCTCCCCTTCCTTCCCGGATACACGGCGCCCAAGGTACTCTGGCTCAAGCGCCATGAGCCCGCCAATTTCCGGCGGCTGAGGCATATCCTGCTGCCCCACGACTACCTGAACTACCGATTGACGGGTCGGTTCGCGATGGAAGCCGGCGATGCCTCGGGCACCGCGTTCCTCGACGTGCGCCGCCGGGTCTGGAGCCGGGAGGCCATGGACGCGGTCGATCGGAGGGTCGCCGCCTGCCTGCCGCCGCTCGTCGGCGCGCACGAACCGTGGGGCCGGCTGCGCCCGGAACTCGCTCGGAAGTTCGGATTCCCGGAGGGAACCCTTGTGAGCGCGGGAGGCGGCGACAACATGATGGGCGCGGTCGGGACCGGCAACGTGAAGGCCGGCATCGTGACCGCGAGCTTCGGGACGAGCGGCACCATCTACGCTTTCTCGGACAAGCCGATCGTGGATCCTGCCGGCGAGATCGGTTCGTTCTGCTCGTCGACCGGCGGCTGGCTCCCCCTCCTGTGCACGATGAACGTGACCCGGGTTACGGAGCAAACGCGGGCCCTTTTCGGCTGGAGCCTCGCCACGTTCGAACAGGAGGCGGCGGATGCGCCGCCGGGCTCGGACGGACTCGTCCTCTTGCCGTATTTCGACGGGGAGCGGACACCCAATCTGCCCACGGGCACGGGCGTCCTGTTCGGGCTCAATCACCGCACCCTAAGGCCCGGCCACCTTGCCCGGGCCGCCATGGAGGGCGCCACTCTCGGGATGAACTACGGCCTGCGCCGGCTGGCCGCCCTCGGCATCCGCCCCAAGGAAATCCGGCTTACCGGCGGGGGCTCCCGATCCGCGCTTTGGCGGCAGATGGCTGCGGACGTCTTCGGGGTGCCCGTCGTTGCCATGCGGGAGGACGAAAGCGCGGCTCTCGGCGCGGCGCTCCAGGCCGCATGGTGCGACACCGATCCCCGGGGTCGGCCCGCGACGCTGGCCGAACTGTGCGGCCGCTGCGTCGAGGTGGATTCGCCGACCCGCTGCTCGCCGGACCGCGAACGCACCGCCCTTTATCGCCGGTCGCAGCAGATCCAGGACCGGCTGTGCGCCGATCTGGGGCCCGCATTCGGGCGCCGCGCCGAACCCGAATAGAGGGCCCGGCGGCGCCCGATCAGATACCGAAGAGCTCTTCGCCCAAGCGCCGCGCGGCTTCCCGCTGAGCCTTGGGCAGCCCCGCCGGGAACGGCCAGCGCCGGCCGTCGGCGTAGCCGCACACCAAAGGCGCGACCGCGTTAAGAAGCCGGATCACGGGATCGAGCGAGACGTTTTCCGGCGTGTCGTGCCGGCTGTGGTGCTGCCAGCGGCCCCCGGAGAAATTCGGGCGCATGAGCAGAAGCGAGGGCACGCCGACGCGGTTGAAGGGGAACTGGTCGGCGAACGGGGTGACCTCGCGGACCACCTGCGGGGCGACGCCGCGCGCCGCCAGCCGGCCCGCCGCGTGGCGCGCGAGATCGGACGCGCCGGCGACGGACAGGACGAAGTGCCCGAGCGGCGAGGAGACGCTGTCGAAGTTCACGATCAGGCCGACTTTGGCCGGCGTGATGCGCTCCGCGGCGACGTACGCCGCCGCCCCCACGGAAAGCTGCTCTTCGGCTCCGAAGGACAGAAAGCGCAGCGTCCGCCGCATCGGGCGGCGGGCCAGGAAGCGAGCGAGAGCCAACACGCACACCACGCCGGAGGCATTGTCGTCGGCGCCCGGATTGCCGCACTGGGTATCGTGATGGGCCGCGAGCACAACGGCCGGCAGCGATGGATCCCGGCCGGGCCGTTCGGCCATGACATTGTGCGAGGCGGCCGCGACCTGATCCAGGGCCACCCGCACCCGGAGGCGGCGCACGCCGTCCCGGCGCCAGCGCCAGGCGTCGGCGTAGGGCACGGCGAGCGTCACCGGCATGCCGTAACGCCGGGCCCAATACGGATACACGCCGTCGTTCTTCGCCCAGGAAAACGGCAGCCGCTCGTCCACGTGGATCACCGCTGCCGGCTCCGCCGCCAGCAGGCGCCGGTGGACCGCGGCCGAGGTCGGCAGGGGGCCGAACCAAGCCAGGATGCGGCCCCGGAGGGCCCCGGGCCGCAGCCGCGACTCCTCCTCGGGCAATTCGAGCCAGACAAGTTCGCCTTCCATGGCGCGCGCGCCCGGCGTGCCCGGCGCGCCGACCAGCGGGGCGGCCTCGACCCGCCGCCAGCGCCGGCCCCGCAGCTCGGAGAGTTCGGCCTTCGCGCCCCGCAGGCTGGTGCAGGGAAAGGCCTCGATCCGGACCTCGCTCAAGCCCGCCGCGGTGAACGCCTCCACGACAAAGTTCGCTGCGTGGCGTTCCGCGTCGGTCCCCGCGCGCCGCTCTCCGATCTCGACGCACAGGCGGCGCCAATCGTTTTTCGCCTCCTCCCGCAGGGCACGCGACCCGAAATCGACGGAAGCAGAGCTCATCTGCGCTCAGCCCCGGACAAGCATGGCGACGTCCGCCATTTCGGCGCCGGATGCGGCGCGCCTCACCCAGGCCGGCAGGACGGCGATCCCGCGGAAACCGGCCGATTCGAGAGCGGCCCGTCTGGCCGGCTCGCCGGCGTCTGCGAAAGCCACCGCGCGGCGGGCCCCGGCATTCGGGATGGCGGCGAGAAGATCGGCGGCGCGCGGCCACCAGCGCGGATGGCAGAAGAGGTCCACGATGTCGGTGTCCGGCCAGAGGGGATGGGGCAGCCGGCTCGCGATGCCCAGCACGGCCGGTCCGGCCGCGTCCCGCAGGACCACCGGACCGCCCCCTTGGCACGATTCACGGCGGCGCCGCGCGTCGCGGATCAGCGGCAAAAGCGCGCCCTCGCTCGAAATCCGCCCGATGAGCTGTCCCGCCGCGAGCCGCACGAGCCCGGGAAAACCGCCGAGGCAGAGCGGCGCCGCCGCCGGCCAGTGAGTCCAGTCGAGCGGCTCGACGAGCGCCTGCGCCCCGCCGAACCAGGCCCTCTCGAATTCCTCGGCCGATTCGCCGTACCGCGCCATGTAGCCGCTCCCGGGCTCCACCGCCTCGAATCCCCGCCGCCGGTAGTAGCGCCAAGGCTCGCTGTCGAATTCGGTTCCGAGAAAGATCGCCCGGCCGCCGCGGCCCTCGAAATCGTCGAGCGCCGCCCGCATGAGCAGGGAGCTCGCGCCGCCGCCGCGGTCCGCCGGTTCGGTCCAAACGTGCCCAAGCAGGGCAACGCCGGCGTCCTCGGCCAGCATGATGTTGGAGAAGGGGATTCCGGCGCGGTGCAGGATGAAGAACCGCGCGGCCAGCCCGCAGGGTCGCCGGAGCAGTTCGCTGTTCTGCCAATTCCAAGGATCGCCCTTGTGCCGCAGCATGCGCTCGATCCGCTCCGCCCAGTCGGGGTCCGGCGCCTCGATCACGGCGGCATCGGCGACTTCGCCGGTGCGGAGGGTGGCGGGTCCGAGGAGGCGCTCCATGGGGCAAGGTCACAATGACATCGGCAACCGGCGGCGGGGAGAGGGAATAAATTTGATCCCGCCTGCTCCAAAACGTGATCCCGCCCGGACGCACGCCGCCCGTGATCGAAGCCCGGAGCAACGGGACGGCGCCGCTCTGCCATGAGCACATCGGGGTCGGCGGCTCCCTGTTCGAAGCGATTTGCGAACGCGCTCCGCAACCGTCGCAATCCTTCGACCAGGTTTGCCTCCGGTGGAACCGCTTTTTCGAGCGCCGGGCGAACCTCCCGATAGCCCTCGGCCAGAAACAGTCCCGCCCCATCCTCCCAGCGGCCGGCGGCCCCGCAGCTTCACGAGCGTCAGGAATCGACACCGCGAGCAATCGCCCCGCCCCCATCGAAGCGTACCTTCGGGGAGATGACGTGGCTCACTCCCGGTAAATGACATCGGGTTTCCCCTGATATCTTATGACTCGCCCGTGGGGTACCCTGATTGACAATAGCTCGTTCCTGCCAATTACCCTCCGCATGTCCCTTGACTCCTGCCGCGCACCGTCGCCTTCGCCTCCCTCTTGTCGTCTGCACGACGTTTTTTGGGGCGAAATCGCCCCCTGCGAGCATTTGCTTCAGATCTACGAGCGGGACGAGCTTCTTGGGGACTCGCTTGAGGGTTTTGTCAGGGGCAGCCTCGTCGCCGGTGAATCCGTAATTGTCATCGCCACCGAGGCGCATCGCGACGACTTGACCTCGCGATTGCGCCGCAGCGGCGTCGATGTGGCGGCGGCGCTGGCGTCCGAACAACTTATCCCGCGGGACGCCGAGGAGATGCTGGCGGAATTCATGCTGAAAGGATGGCCGGACGATGCGATGTTCGAGGCTGCGATCGGACGGATTCTAAATCGCGCCCAAGCAGGCAAGCGGCGGGTGCGCGCATTCGGTGAAATGGTTGCCGTCCTTTGGTCGAAAGGCAGCAGCGGTGCAACCGTGCGGCTCGAGCACCTCTGGAACCAATTCATACACAAAGCGGACTTTTCACTTTTTTGCGCTTACCCCAAGTCAGGCTTCACCCGGGATGCGCTGCAATCCCTACAGGAAATCTGCACCGCCCATACGCGGGTGATTGAAAGCTAGCTTCCCCGCGCCGCGTCTATTCGGCCAGACACGATCCGAATCGTGGTTCCGATAGAGTTGCCGGTCGATCGTGCGGCGTTCGTGGAGTGCTCGGTCCTGCGCCACCCGCTGAAGTGGACACGTCCGTCGGACAGCGGATCGGGCTCAGGTTTTGGGGAATGGTCGGCCCATGCGACGACCTCACGCCGATCGCGGAAGGAGCCTTGATTGCTCCCCTCAATCCTCGCCCTCCCCATCCACGCCGCCATGGATTTTTTTCATGACCGCCGCCGATAGGACGCCGAGGTTCTTTTCCAAACCGGTCAGCACGCTGACGGACAATTTCTCCAGCTCGATCTCCAATCGTCGCCGAAGCAGGCGGCCGGCCCGCTTCAGTTCCTTGCGGCCATTCGGAGTGATGGAGACGAGGCTGACACGAGCGTCGTCTCGACCGCGTTCGCGCTGAACCAGGCCCTGCCGCTCCATCTGCTGGATCAGCACGGTCATGGTCGGGGCGCTCACCTGTTCGACGCCGGCGAGCTGGCGCTGCTTACTGGGACCAAGGAGCTGCAGGTCATTCAGGACGATGCAGCTCATCCAGCGCAGGCCGAGCCGACGCGCTTCGTTTCGGAGCAGGCGATGCACGTAGCCGCTGATAAACATCAGCTGGTGGGCGGCCTCCCGCCGGCCGGAATTTGCTTGATCGATCGTCTTCATATTAGTTAGTTCATCTAACTATCATGAAGACCGTGACTCCTCAAGAAAGAATTGCCCTACGGGCCGGTCTGTGGGCCGCGCCGCTGTTTGCCGGCAGCCTGCTGCTGTTCGGGGCGCTTACCCCGGGATTTTCCCAACTGCATCGGGCCGTGAGCCGACTGGGGTCACTGCGCTCGCCCTGGGGACTTTGGTTCGGCTTCTTTGGTTTTTTTCTTCCCGGAATGTTGAACGCAGTCGTGGCGTTGATCCTGCGACGCCGGCTCCGTGCCGCAAACGCCGGTTCGCGATGGGCCACCGGACTGCTGGTTTATTCACTGATGATGGCGCTGACTGCGGTGCCGGCAGATTTCGTCCTCATGTTCGCGAGTCCCTGGACTTGGGCGCACGCCTTTTTTGTGCTCGGGGCCCCCTTGGTCCTCTTTATCGTCATTCCCGGCTGCGCGAAGGGCCCGAAGGCGCTGGGTGCGTCGGGCGGCGCGATCGCGACCCTTTATGTGCTGGGCTACCTGCCAATCGCTGAATCCCTTCTCTACGTCGTGCTACCCATATTCCCGGTCTCGCTCAGCGCCTGACGATTTTTACGACGCATGTGTTTTTTGCCGGGCTTGCCGTGATTCTCTTACGGCTGGCTCGAACAAAGATCCAAACGGAAAGCTCAAGTGCGAGGGGCGGGATGAAA
>JBOHXF010000377.1:0-2823 GCA_050737455.1 Opitutaceae bacterium
GCGCCGTTTCGGCCGAAGCGCCCTCCGGCCGGCGAAAGGCCCGCCGGTCGCGGCGGTCCGCCGCGCCTTCGCCCGGTCTGGCGCCCGGACGATCCTCGTGTCTCGGACGGTACTCGCGGCGTTCCCGCGGTTCGCCCGCGGCGGATTTGTCCTGGGTCCACTGCGTTCCGAAGCTGAAACCCTGGAGCTGGCTCAAATCGATCTTGTTGAAAGGGCTCGCGCCGGCACCGCCGCTTCCGGTGGGTTCCTTGGCCGCATCGCCTCCGGCTGGCGATGGGGACGTCAATGACGTCTCCGACGGTGGAGTTTCCTTGGGAGCGTTGTCGTCCATATTGTACTGGAAAGCGGGCGCGCAAGCCCCGCGCATGAAGTCCGGCCACTCTCCCGGTTTCATTTTCGGGGAGCAAGCGCTTTTCGGCCCGTCGGCCGTCAACCCGGGGATCGGAGGTGCTTCCTTGCGGACATCACTAGTATAAGCGTCCTATCTACAGATACTAACATAATCCCCCCTCGCGCGAATTCCCCTTTGAATCAGAGCGATTACGGCCGAAACCCCGGTCGCGGCGGACCCAAAGCCCGGCAGGATCAGGCCGAACGGACCGACAATCGCCGCCCGGGGCCAGGCGCAGACCGATGTCCGCGCCCGGTTAAGCGACGACCAAGGTCGAGGGGCAAGGTTGCCGCCTGGATCACGGACGGGCCCGGCTCGGCCCGGCGCCCGCCAGCGCCTTGAACCACAGCGCGTCCTCGCCTCCGAGGCCGTGGCGTCGCAGGCCCTCGGCGATTTCGGCGAGAACCGGTTCCCGCACGGCGTGCCCGGGATCCCCTCCGAGGTTCGGGAGGGCCGCCCGGGCAAGCGCCCAGCAGGCCCAGGCCCGCCATCGGCGCTGGTCGCGCCGGGGATCGTTCATCCGGCCGGCGTAATGCTGGAAATGCACGCGCGGATTGCCCAGGAAGACTCCGGCGGGCGTCTCCCGCAGAATCCAGGCGAGGGCGGCGTACGGCTTCGGCCAGGCGACCAGTTCCGGTTCGTCCCCCAAGAGATCCGCGCCCATCGCCCGGTCGAGGCAAAGGATGGCCCGAGCCGGGCGCTCCCGCCGCCACAGCACCTGGCCGTATTCCAGGCAGGCCAGGTAAAAGGCCCCTCTGCGCTCGCCTTCGCGGTGCCGGTGAAGGCTCCGCCAATCCAGTTCGGGCCGGTAGGGCGGAAGGTGGGGGCAGGCCGGATACATGCGCATTTCGGCGGTTCGGGCTTGGATATTTGCGGGGGCTTGGAAAATGTCCAGGAGCTCCGCGCCCGCCCATGGATTCCGCCCACTCCGTTCACTCGCTCGCCGGCTGGCGCAGCGTCCTGCTCTGGCCGGCCGCGATGCTGCTCAAACTCTGGGGCGGGAGCCTGCGCTTCGATCTCTCTCCCGAAAGCCTGGCGCAGCTGAGCCGCCGCGATCGCCCCATCGTCCTTGTGACCTGGCACAATCGGCTTTTCCTGGGGGCCGAAGCGATCCGGCGCTTCCGCAGGAGGCGGCCGATGTGCGCCCTGATCAGCGCGAGCCGGGACGGGGCCTGGCTCGCCGCATTTTTCTCGACGCTCGGCATGCGGGCCGTCCGGGGCTCCAGCAACCGCCGCGGCCGGGAGGCCGTGGAGGCCCTGGTTGACGCAGTCAAGGCCGGTTGCGACGCAGGCATCACGCCGGACGGCCCGCGGGGTCCCTGCTACGAATTCAAGGCGGGAGCGCTCGTGGTCGCGCGGGCGACCGGAGCGCCGGTCATTCTCCTATCCTGCGGGTTCTCCTCGGGCTGGCGCCTGAACAGCTGGGACCGCTTTTGGCTGCCCCGGCCCTTTTCGCGCCTGCATGTTGTTTGCGAGGAGGCGCAGGCCTCATGGCTCGACGACCGCGAGCAAGCCGCCGCCCGCCTGCAGCGGCGCCTGCGGGAAATCACCAAAGACTGAACCCCGGACACCCGGGCGGTCTTCGGCTCAGAAGCTCGGCGTGAGGGTGACTGAGGATCCCGGCGCGACCGTGTAATCCTCGCCGGCGCTCCATTGCCGGTCGTTGATCAGCAGCTTGAACTGGATGGGGCGCCTCACCTCGCGCAGCGAGATGGTCCACTCGTCGGAAGAGGTATTGGAAAGGGGGACGCCCTTCTCCCAGCTGATGTCAGAACCTCCTTCGCCGCGAAGATAGAGGCTGTTGCCAAAGCCGATGTCGACCTTCGCATTGATCACGGTGGCGGTTGTCGGCGCGGCCTTTGCCGACGCCGCTTGCCCGGCCTGCGGCGGGGGGGCGATGGAAGAGACGAAGGACCCGGTGCGGTTCGAAACCGTCGAGGCCGGTTTTCCTGTCACGGAGGCGGGGCCCGCCGCTTGCTTGGAAGCGCTCGCCGAAGCGGGCTTGATGGAGGCCGCCGAGGCGGGCGGCGGCGCAGTCTTGGACGATTTTTTCATGATGGTGCGTATGCTGGCGGAGCGGGGTGGGACGATGCCTTCTCCGCGAAGGTTAAAAAAAGCAAGTGCCGGGCCAAACCGCAAGCCGCTTCGCCCTTTTCCGCCCCGCTTCGCCGATTTGTCACCGCGTTACGAAGCCGCCCCGCTCACGATTTTATGCTTCGACAACGCACGGCCCGTCAACGACTCCGGCGTTCGCTCCACCTGCGGGACCGGACCGGCGCAGACGATCCGCCCTCCCTCCGCCCCTCCCCCGGGGCCCAAGTCGATGATCCAATCGGCCAGCCGGATGACATCGATCTGGTGTTCGATCACAATCACGGTGTTCCCCGCGTCCCGCAGCTTGAAGAGCAGATCCATGAGGCGTTGGATGTCCA
>JBOHXF010000378.1:0-4058 GCA_050737455.1 Opitutaceae bacterium
CCATGATGTACTCGAGCAGCCCCTGCTTCAGGGCGGACCGTACTCCGTTGACGTTCCAGGAGACGAGCTTCATCGGATTCGGGGAAGACTTCTCTCGATTCGCCGCCCGGGCGTCAAGCGAGCCCCGCCTTGAAAGCGGGCGGCTTTGCCGGCATGCTGCGCCCCATGTCCTCCCTTCGTGCCAGGCCTCTCGGCCAGCCGATCCCCGAAAGCCCGCACGCCGTCTCGTGCAGCCTGCCGACAATGGCCGCCGTCCGGGGATACGAGGAAAAGGACCCCGCGGTGACGAGCCGGATGGCGGCCGGTTATCCGCGGTTCTTCGTCAATCCGCTCGTCCGCGCCCTGGAGGCGCATCTCGCAATCCGGCCCGGTATGTCGGGGCGGAAGCTTTGGCTCACCTCCTCCGCCCGCATGGCCCGCGAGCTAGTGGAACATCTGGCGCGGCGCGGCCTGGCCGCCGAACCGTTCGAGGACGACGGCGTGCACGGCGTCGCCCATCCGAGCGATCCGACGATCGCCGCCCTGGCCAAGGTCTACCTCCAAAACGTGGGAGGATTCCTTTCTTCCCGCGAGGCGGAGGACATCCTGGTCTGGCGGGGACTGCGCATCGGGGCTCACCCCGAAACGGACTTCCCCGGGGGGGCCGCAAGCGCCGCGGCAGAAATCCAGCGGCGGCTCCTTCCGCTCCTGCCTGGCGCGCAACCCGAAGATCTCGCCCTCGCGCCCTCCGGCATGAACGCCGTCCATGTCGCGTTCCGGGCCATCGCCGATCTGCAAAAAACCCGCGGACGGACGGGTTGGGTGCAGCTGGGCTGGCTGTACATGGACACCATCGAAATTCTCCGCAAATGCGCGCCTCCCGGGGAATATCGGTACTTCTCAAACGTATTCGACCTCTCCGCCTTGGAACATCTGTTCGCGGAATCCGGCAGCCGAATCGCCGGCCTCGTCACTGAGATCCCCACAAATCCCCTGGTTGAGACCCCGGACGTGGCCGCTCTGGCCGGCCTCTGTCGCCGCCATGGCGTCGCCCTTATCCTCGATCCCACCTTGGCTTCGGTGTTCAGCGTGGATGTCCTCCGGCACGCGGATGTGCTCGTCACAAGTCTCACGAAGTACACGGCGAGCGACGGCGACGTCATTGCCGGGCTCGCGGTCGTCAACCGCGGGAGAGCCGACGCGGACGAACTGCGCCGACGGATCACGGAGGGGATGGAGCCCGTGTACCCCCGCGATCTCGCGCGCCTCGCCGCCCAGATCGGCGAAACCTCCACGGTCCTGGCGCGCATACAGGCCTCCGCACCTGCGGTCGCCCGTTTTCTCGCCTCGCATCCGAAAGTGAGGGAAGTCCATTGGGCCCTCCAGCCAAACTCGGCGGACGCTTACCGGCAGATCGCCCGCCATCCCGCGGCAACAGGCGGGGTGATCTCTTTCGCTATCCACGGACCTTTGCAGCCGTTCTACGACCGCCTACTCCTCGCCAAGGGCCCCAGTTTCGGGATGAAGACGACCCTCATTTGCCCGTTCATGTACCTCGCCCACTACGATCTGGTCGCGAGCGATGCCGGCCGCGCCGAACTCGCGGCGAGCCGGCTCGATCCCGATCTTCTGCGCCTGTGCGTGGGCATCGAGCCCGTCGACGAAATTCTGGCCGCATTGGACGAGGCCCTCCGCTGATCCTCCGCCCATGCCGGCCCGCGCCTGGTTTCCCACCCTCATCTATTGCGAACCCCTGCGCACCGCGGGGCTCGACCGATGGAACCGGGAACTCGCCGAGGAATGCCGCCGGCTGCGGGACTTCGACGCCGCAGGCCGCCGGTGGTCCGCACAGAACTACCCTGGCGGGTACACGAGCTATGCGTCCATGCCCGAGCTCCAGAAGTTCTCCTCCACGTTCGCCGAATTGGAGCGCAGTCTCGCCCCGCATGTGAAGGCGTTCGCAAAGGCCCTGGAGCTGGATTTGCGTGGCCGCAAAGTCTCGATGACCGATTGCTGGGTCAATCTCATGCCGCCGAGCGCGGCACATTCCCTGCACCTGCATCCGCTCTCGTTCATCAGCGGGACCTACTACGTCGCCACACCCTCCGGCTGTCCCGGGATCAAGTTCGAGGACCCGCGTCTGGAGCGCTTCATGGCGGCGCCGCCACGCCGGGCGAACGCAAAGCCGGCCCACCGCCCGCATATCACCTATGCCGCCAAGGCCGGGAAGGTGATCCTATTTGAAAGCTGGCTTCGCCATGAGGTGCCCCGAAACTCCGTCGACGCCGAGCGCATCAGCATCAGTTTCAATTACAATTGGATCTGATCCGTTCGTCCCCGGAGCGACCTCCGCCACCCGACAAAAAACCATAACCGCGGATCGAAACGACTTCGCGCTTCGGTCCCGTGAGAATGCCCGGTCGCGGTAAAAGCCTCGTGAATCAGCGCCGGCCACCGCCCCTGTGACCCGCCCAACCATGACCGCCCCAAGCATGGCCGCCGCCATGGCCCCCCGCCCAGCCGCGACCGCCCCAGTTCCGTGGCGCGACTCGCCCCCAACCTCCGCCCCAGCCCCATCCCGAGCCGACGATGACGCCCGGGCCGTAGTAGTAGCCATAGGGGGAATAGTAGCTATAGGGAGAATAGTAGCCATAGGGGTAGGCGTAATCGTAGTCCGGATAGCTATAGTCGTAGACGATCGGAGGAGGCGCAGGACTGGCAGGCGCCGCGTACGCATAAGCGTATGTCCGCGGCACCGAGGCTGACGCACCCGGGCCATAGGCGCCGGCCGGCGTGCCCGCCGACGGAGCCGAAGGCGGGTTCTGCGGCTGAGCTTGGTCTTGCGCTTGGTTATTGCCCTCAGCGGGATCGGATTTGGCGCCATTGGAATTCTGAGCCGAATCCGCCGTCTGCGTCCCATTCTCGGACTTCGCCGGCCCGTTTGAGGCTGTCCCATCGGTTACCGGCGTATCCTCCGTGAGAACGGCGGCCATCGCGGGAGTCGGTGCGAGTGAGGTCCCGCCGGAGTCGGATCCGCCCGCATCGATGGTCCGATATGTGGTGCCGGGAGGCGGCGCCGGGGGCTGTGAGGCCCCCTTTACGGATGCGGCCTGCACCGCTGCAAAAACCAGTACGGCCCCTCCTATCGAGGTGGAGACCCCCATCCCGATCCTTTTCCTGATTGCGAAGCGTTTCATGATGAGGACGACGTTTGAACAATTCCAACGTTCCGCCGATCGGAGCGGGGATCAAACGCCCGGTAATTTATAAGGGAAACTGGGCCCAGTGCTAAAATTAGCTCCCCTTCACGAACCCCATGCAAGACGCACGCCGCCTTACCAGATACGGGCGAAAAACCAGACCGCGAGCGCGGCGATTCCCAGGTTCGGCAGCCAGGCTGCGAACTGCGGATCGACCCATCCCTTGGTCGCCAGCGTCCCGGCCGCGGTGCTGAGCACGTAATAGAGAAAGAACAAGCCGATGGATTTACACACGCCGACCACCGGGTTCGTCCGCACGCCGGCAATCGAAAAAGGGATCGCGATGGCGATCACGATCAAAGGCGCCAGGGCCTGCGCGATGATCGAGTAGTACTGGACCGCGTAAGGGACCGATCGCGTCGGGTTCTGGACGGCAAAATATCGGATGAGCCGCCGCAGTTCGAAGAACGAGAGATCGCCGGGTTTCCGGTCTGTCAGGAGCATGAGCCGCGGATCGTCCCTGTAGGCTGGGACGAACTTTTCGCGAAATGGCGCGTTAGTCATCGCCTCGCCGGAATCGGGGCTGAAGCTGATCTGCCGCCCATCGCGAAATTCCCAACCGCTCCCGTTCGCGACGAGCCAAGCCTGCGCTGCCAGGATCTGCGAGGCCGGCCGATGCTGGGCGTCCAGCTCCGTCACCGACACGCCGTACCCCCTGCGGGTCGCGCGACTGTACCGGTTCATGAACCATACCCGCGACGCCCGCGGGTCGTCGAACGCGACGTCGGTCACGGCCCCGACCCAGTCTTTCGGAATGGTTCGGGCCTGATGCCGGAAGTCCAGTTGCTCCTCGATGGCCCGGGACCGCTCCACAGACCA
>JBOHXF010000379.1:0-3209 GCA_050737455.1 Opitutaceae bacterium
CGCGAAGCCCGCGAAGGCGGCAAGGAAAATATTCCCTGCGGCTCTTCGCGTTCTTCGCGCGAAACAATTTTTAACTTACTTCACTTCTACTTTTGCGCCAGCTTCCTCGAGCTTTTTCTTGGCGGCATCGGCGTCGGCCTTGTTCGCGCCTTCGAGCACGGGTTTCGGCGCGCCTTCGACCAAAGCCTTCGCTTCGGCCAGACCCAAACCGGCTTTCACTTCACGGACGGCTTTGATCGCTGCGATTTTTTTGTCAGCCGGAGCCGAAACGAGAATCACGTCGAACGTGTCCTTCACTTCAACCGGAGCCGCCGCTCCGCCTGCGGCACCACCGGCAGCCGCAACCGCGACGGGCGCGGCGGCGGAAACGCCCCATTTCGCCTCGAGGTCCTTGACCAGACCGGCGATTTCGAGCACCGACTGGCCGGAAAGCCACTCGATGACTTGTTCTTTCGTGATGTTGCTCATGGTTATCTCCTGCCCCCGGTTAGCGGCCCCGGGCTGGGGCGCGTTTAAGGGACGTATCCCCCAATCGGCGGCGTTTGACGGTTAAAAAAAGGCTCAATTTCAGGACGCCGCCCGCACCTTGGCCTGGAGGACGTTGACGACAGCCTGGGGCGTCGCGTTGATGACCCGGACGAACATGCCGGCCGGCTGGTTGAGAAGCCCAAGCAGCTGCGCGCGCAAGGTCTCGAGCGAGGGCAGGTCGGCCAGGGCCTCCACCTGCTTCGGGGTGATCAGCTTGCGGCCGAGGACGCCGGCTTTGATCTCGACCTTCTGCTTGTCCTTGAAGAATTGCTTCAGGATCTTGGCGACCCCGGGCGAATTGCGGCCGCCCACGACGACGGCGGTCGGGCCCGTGAGGGCCGCATCGAAGCTCGGCAGCCCCAGCGCCTCCGCGGCGACCCGCAGCGAGCTGTTCTTGACGACGTGGAACTCGGCCTTCTCGGCGGCCAGCCGCCCGCGCAGCTCGGCGATGTCGGCGACGGTCGCGCCGGTGAAATTCGCGAGGATGACATAATCGGATTTTCGCAGATGGCTGTCCACCTCCGAGATCAGGTATTTCTTTTCCGCTCTCATGGTCGGTTCGGTCCTTTAGTATTTGCTGTATTCGGTCGAGGCGATCCGGACCGAGGGGCTGTGGGATGAAGACAGAGCGGCCGAGCGGATATAATGGCCCTTGAAGGTGTTCGGCTTGGCCTTGCCCACGGCGTCCAGGACGGTCTGGAGGTTCTCCAGGATCTGCGCGGCGCTGAAGGACCGCTTGCCGATCCCGACGCCGATGTTGGCGGTCTTGTCCATCTTGAATTCCACACGGCCCGCCTTGACGGCCTTGATGCCGGCGGCGACGTCGTCGGTCACGGTGCCGCTCTTCGGATTGGGCATGAGTCCCTTGGGGCCGAGGACGCGGGCGATGGTGCGCACGGTCTTCATGGCCTCGGTGGTGGCGATGGCCACGTCGAAATCGAGCCAGCCCTCGTTTATCTTGGCCATCAGCTCCTGCAGGCCGGCGTGATCGGCGCCCGCCGCCAGCGCGGCCTTCGGATCGTCGGTGAAGACGAGCACGCGCACCTTCTTGCCCGAGCCGTTGGGCAGCGGCGTCGTGCCGCGGACCATCTGCTCGCCCGCGGCGGGGTCGACGCCGAGGCGGAGCGACAGCTCAACCGTTTCGTCGAACTTGGCCTTGGGAAACTTGGCCAGGATGTCGACCGCTTCCTTGAGCGGGTACTCCTTGGTCAGATCGGCGGCCTGCTGGGCGCTGCGATAACGTTTGCTGTGATGTTCCATGGGACTCCTTGCGGTGCGTGCGTTCCCCGTTCGTTCGGGAAACTCCCGCGGGATGTGGGTTTGGATTGCGGTTGGGAAAAGGGCTAGTCGACGACCTCCAGCCCCATGTTGCGGGCGGTGCCGGCGATGATGCGAATCCCCGCCTCCTCGCTTTTGGCGTTCAGATCTTTCTGCTTGAGCTTCACGATCTCGAGGAGCTGCTTGCGGGTGACCTTGCCCACCTTGTCCTGGTTGGGCTTAGCCGAGCCGCTCGCGATATTCGCGGCCTTCTTCAGGAGGATCGAGGCCGGCGGCGACTTGAGGATGAAGGTGAAGCTCTTGTCGGAAAAGACCGTGATGATCACCGGGAGGATCATGCCGTTCTGATCCTTCGTCTTGGCGTTGAATTCCTTGCAGAACGCCATGATGTTGACGCCTTGGGCGCCCAGCGCCGGCCCGACCGGTGGCGCCGGGTTCGCGGCTCCGGCGGGGAGCTGGAGGCGGATGTAACCTTGGATTTTCTTGGCCATGTAAAAATCGGACTATCGGATTGGAGACGAGGGAAGGGATGGGCGCGGCGGGTTCATTCGGCCTGTCTCTGCACCTGCCAGTACTCGAGCTCGACGGGAGTGAACCGGCCGAAGATCGAGACAGAAACGCGGAGTTTGCCCCGTTCCGGATCGATCTCGTCGATGCGCCCGGTGAGGTTAGCAAACGGCCCGTCGTTGATCTTGACCTCCTCGCCCACGCCGTACTGCACCTTCGGCACCTCCTTGCCGCTGGCCGCCTCGATGCGCGCCCGAATCTCGTCGATCTCGGACTGCTGGAGGGCCGCGGGATGCTCGCCGCCGACGAAGCCGATGACGCCCGCCACCTCCTTGACGAAGTACCAGGGTTTGTTGTTGAGCTTTCCGTCCTCGCCGTACAGCCGCATCTGGATGAAGACGTACCCGGGGTAAAGCTTGCGGACCTTGGTTGACTTCTTGCCGCCCTTCACCTCGGAGACGACCTCGGTCGGCAGGAGGACCTCGAAGATGTACTCGTCGAGCTCCTCGGCGGTCTTGAACCGTTCGATGTACAGCTTCACCTTGGACTCCTGACCCGAAAGGGTGTGGAGGGCGAACCATTGGGCCCCGACCGGGGCGGACGTTTGCGCGGGCATGTCGTCGGCTCTCCGTGCTATCCGACCCAGGAAGTCAGCAGCGAAACGACCTGGTATAGGGAAAAGTCGCTGATGCTTGTGAATATCCCGAGGAGTATCGAAGCCACGATAACGATAATCGTCGAATCGCGCAGTTCATTGCCGGTCGGCCAGCTCGCCTTCTTGAGCTCGTCGCGGATCTCCAGTGCGAAAATGCGGATTTTGCTGAAAACATTCATCGTAAACGGAAGAACTGGCAGGGGCGGAGGGACTCGAACCCCCAACCGACGGTTTTGGAGAC
>JBOHXF010000380.1:0-15551 GCA_050737455.1 Opitutaceae bacterium
CCTTCACCCGGCGCCGGTCCAGCGCATCGAGGATGCGCGGGGTGTCTTCGGGATCGGGTCCGTCGTCGATCGTGAGCCAGACCTCGCGCCGCCCCATCGGATCGAATCCCCTCAGGACCGGCACCACGATCCCGGACCAAGGGCACAGCACGCCGTAAAGCAGGTGCAGGTCGGGAGCAACGAACGTCCCAAGCGCCGCGACTGCCGAGTGACGCCAAAGGAAGACGGCGAGCGCCTTGAACATGAGATTGACGGTCAGCAGTTCCCGGGTCACGGGCGCAGCATGGCGCAATCCATGCTGCCGACGCGATTCTTTCCGCGCGTTACCGCGGAACTCCCACCAGGGTGGCCTCGATCTCGATGCGAAGCGCGCGCCGGCACAGGTCGGCGCGGAGCCAGAGAGCGCTGTCGCCCGGCCGCAGCAGGGCCTCCCGGATCCGCGAGCGCGCTTTCCCGAACTCGTCCGGATGGCGAACGTAGATTTTGAACGAGCGGGCGAACCCCGCGGAGATTCCCAGGTCCGCGCCCGCCCCCGCCTCGCGACCGACGGCGTGGAGATTGTCCAGCGTGCACGCGATCTGCGCCTCAAGCGATTCGGGCGCGACGGTCGCATGTCCCTTGATCGCAGCGGTGCCGGAGATGAAGATCATCCGCCGGCCGTTCGCGATCGCCACGCTCGCGCGGGCGAAACTCGGCGCTCGCGGCCCGTAGTCGGGCGGATACTCGTAGGCGGGGACCTGCTCCGGATTCTCGAAGAGCAGCGGTGGTTCGCGGCCGGCCACGAAGACCGCAGCGAGCGCTCCGCCTGCGCAGCCGACGGCCGAGGCCGCGGGCAGCGCCGCGGCGAACGCCGGCCCCCAGCGCTCCTCAAAGGCGGCCCCCCGGCCCACGCAAAAGGCCCTATAATTTTCCAGATCCCCCGTCGAACCGTTGATCCCCGGCACGTAGTTCCATACTCTGTAAAGGTGCCCTCCTGCGGCCGCGTCCAGGAGCCGGAGGTAGAGGCGGCGCGCCGCCTCGGTCGGATCTTCGCCGGCGGGCCACGCGGCGCATCCGATCAAAAGGTCGCCGGATGTGTAAAGATCGAAACCGGCCTCGACGCCGGCCGGTGCGGCCTCGGGCCAGAAGCGCTCCCGGGTTTCGGCTCCGAGCACGGGGACGGGGACCCGCAGGCCGGCCCGGAGCCCGCTGCGGTACAGGCATGCGGCGGCCTTGCCGAACTCGACTTCGAACGGCCGGAAATGGAGATGCGCGGAATCGGCGAACGGCATGGGTCCGGTCAGTCGCGCCCGCCCGCGTAACGCGCGATATCATGCTCGAGGTTGTGAATCCAATCCCGCCGGACATAGGGGAGAATGCGGTCCTGGGGATGGTGGCCGACGAGATAAGACTCGGCGTAGATGTCCACCCGAGAGGAACTGTACCGGATCGTGAGCGTCGCGTCGATATGGCGGTGCAGCAAGTGGGCGACGATGACGCCCGGCGTCACCGACACGACCGTCCATTGCCGGTTTGCCAGCGCCGCGAAGATCGCCCGCTGCGCACCGCCCGGGGACAAGGCCGGCGGCAGGGCAACGCTTCCCACCCACTCCGGGGGGACAGGGTAGGGCGGCTGGGCGGCAGCCGCATCGGGCTGGGCGAAGCTCAGAGACGCACAAGCGCCTACGGAAAGGAGCATCAGGACGGATCGAATAAAGATTGCACGCATGACATATGGCCCGGATTCCTTCCCCGATGATCCGCGCCTGGACGACTGAACCCGGATCGGCCTCCAAGGTTCCCCATTTCGCGGCCCTACGCTTCATGGGCAGGACCTTGCGTCAGCCGGTTCCGCATCGCAAATGTGCACCATCCTTCGGCCGGCTTCCGCCGGCAGTGGCGGTTGCCCGGTTGCATCCGACCGGCCATCCCGAAGGTTTTCCGCTTCGCCCGGCCGCAAGAGCGATGAATCTCTCGCGGCGCCGATGTCGAGGGAGTTCGAATACCGCCGGTTGCGCATCCGATCCGCTCTCTCCGCATTTCGCAGGATTTCGGGCGCCTACGGACCGCCGGCCCCCGACAGGCCCGTGTCGGCGCGCACGAGCCGCATGATTGCCGCGACGCCGGCGTCACCGCGGTAGGGCACGTCGATTCGGACGAACCAGCCCGATGCGGCGCCCGCGATCAGGACGGCTGAGAGCGTCGCCGCACGGCCGAACAAGCGGCGGCCGGGCGCCTTCACGGAGGGAATCCCCGCCTTGCCCAGCCTCCTCAGCAGATAGGAGGTCCTGGCGGCCAGCACGGTGTAAAGAACGAAGAACCCGAAGGCCAGGCGCGGAACCGCAAACACGCCCCCGTCCGATTGCCGGATGGCGTTCAGGCTGAAGCAGCCCAGCAGCACGGCTGCGACAAGGACATCCGTCAGCGACCACTTGCCGATGCTCTCAAGCAGCCGGCCCATCCGGGCCATGCGCCGGCGGGATCCGCCGGACGAGACGGCCAGAACCGCGACCGCCTTGAATACCGGGATTCCGATGCTGAAGGCGGCCAGCAGGAAGCCTATGATGCCGTTCCCGGAGCGGAACAGCGACACTACCGTGGAGACGATGCCCTTAGAGGCGGTCTCGATGATGAAGCCGCCAATCAGCTTGTGTTGTCCCTTGACGACGGCGGTGACGACCGGGCAGGTGATGCCGATTCCGAAGAACACAAGCGAAACGGCAAGCAGGGAATAGATCCGGGCGTGAAGGCCCCCGATCCTCCGGGCCAGCGCAGAGGCTCCTAGCAAATAGGCCAGCGCGAAGCCGACCAGCACCAGGCTGTCGCCCGTGGACGCGCGGATCTCGGACTTGAGCTGCGCGAGTTCTTCCAGGATGGACCGCTCGTTCCGGTCCGCCGCGGCCCGGCCGCCGCCTTTCCGCGAGATACGCAGGAAGAATGATGTGATTTTCCCCATCCTCGACGGATCGAGGGTCACGTCCATGTTGGTCACGTGGTTCAGGTCCTGCCGCGCGGCGATCCGGCCGATGAGCCAGGATTCCCTCTCCTCGTGAAGGCCGACCCGCACGCCCGCAGCCGAACCCAGGAACAGAAATGCAGCCGCGAGCGCGACGCTTCCGTACCGAAACAGAATGCGCGAGGCGGCGTTAGCCATCGATCGAAACTCCGTGCTGAACCGGCATAAGTGAACCCAAACCGGATCGTTCATGAAATTCGGCCAAAAATCGAGCGAAGCCTCTGAGAAGCAATGGGCTCGTGCGACCGGCGGAATGCTTTCCGGGCTCCCTTTGGCCGTCCTCGCGCGTTCCTGCTCGTCGCATCGATCGGGCTGCGGCCCTTCTCATAAAAATCTGTTATCTACATTATATTTATTACCAACTATTTGCGAATCATGCCCATTTACTTCCCAGACGGCGTTCACGGCCCGAAGCCGAATTCCAGTTGGTTGTCCACGCCCAGGGCCCACGCATCGACCCCCCTCGACCGCAGATCCCGCGCGAAATCGGCCGCAAACCCGTGCAGGGTCAGGACGAGTCGCGGCCCAACCCGCTCGACGAACCGGAGCAGGTCCGGATAGTCCGCGTGGTCCGACAGGGGAAAGGCGGCGTCGCACCTGTAGCGATAGCGGGCGCCCGGTTCGACCGCCCAACCGGTGAGGATGGCGGTCCGGCAGGGGCCAAGGCGGGCCATGAACCCGGACCCCGCCGCTTGGGGCGGGCAGATCACCACATGGCCGCGGGCCTCCTCCGGCACGAAGGGGCGATGCTCCGGAAAATCCATCCCGCACTCCCTGTAGATCCGCGTGAGGCGTTCGGTCCGCGGATGGAGCATGATGGGAAGGCCGGCACCGGCGAGGCCGCGGAGGACTTCCTGGCTCTTGCCCAGGCTGTAGGCGAACAGAAGGGGGAGCCTCCCGTCGGCGATGGCTTCGTGGCAAAAAGCCGCGATCGCAGTCAGAACCTC
Organism: Opitutaceae bacterium; assembly: GCA_050737455.1. Classification (GTDB taxonomy): domain Bacteria; phylum Verrucomicrobiota; class Verrucomicrobiia; order Opitutales; family Opitutaceae; genus Palsa-1447. Next base: position 3,943 of record JBOHXF010000380.1, read on the forward strand.
GCTCGCGGGCGGAAAGACGTATCGGGGCCGGCCGAACGTCGTCTCCATCACGAGGACGTCCGCCCGGGGCGTGGCGCAGGGCTCCGCCGCAAGCCCCGGCTTCAGCTTGAAATCCCCGGTGTAGAGCAGCGAGCCCTCCCGTTCGTGCCGCAGCAAGCACTGGGCCGACCCCAGAATATGCCCCGCCGGACAAAGGGTGATCTCGGTCTCGGCGGTCAGAGCTTCGGGCCTCCCGAAAGCAAGCACGTGCGAGGTCCTCGCGGCGGGCAGCCGCTCCCGGAGGAACCGGGCCGTCGCCGCCGTGCAGGTCACCCGCCGGTGCCCGGCGATGTGGTCGGAATGGGCATGGGAGACGAACGCCCGGTCAACCGCAAAGCGGGCGTCGAGCCACCAGTCGATCTGCGGCAGCCAGACCCCCTTCCGATAGCGAACGTCCCAGGCCATCCGGAGAGCCTCGCGCGAAAATGCGGGCTTCGGCGAACAAACAAAATTGGATTTGGGAGCGCGACGCGGTAAGATGCCGCATTTCATGAAACCCAAGCCGAAACCTGCGGCCATCACCCAGCGGAGCGGAGCATGAAACGCACGCTCGCCCTGGCGGCCTGCGCGGCCCTGGCTTTGGCCGCCTCGGCGCCGACCCGCGCGGACGGCCCTCCGATCGGCGACAACGAGAGGCTCGTGTACCGCGTCTCCTGGGCCATTTTTCCGGCAGCCGGGCGCATCACCGTGTACGGGCAGGCCATGAACGACGCCGCCGGAGCACCGCTGTTCAGCGTCGTCACCGAGACCCAGACGCGCAATATCGTGAAGCTGATCTTGCCCTTCGCCGCCCACGCCGAATCCCTTTACGACGGCCGCACCGGCCGGCTCGTGTCCTATGCCGAATGGAGCCGCATGCGCCAGCGCGATTCTTACCATACGATGCGCTTTGACTATGCCGATCGGACGGTTGCGTACGACGACCGCTCGAAGCCGGGCTCGACGCGGATTCTGCGGCTGCCCCCCGGCGATCCGATGGACCTGATCAACGGCCTGCTCAGCGCCCGGCGGTGGCATCTGCGCCCCGGGCAAACGCACGACATCCTCGTGTTCTTCGAGGGCAGCTTCTATTCACTCACCGTGCACGCGGTCGGCGAGGAGACCCTTAACACTCCGCTCGGCACGTTCCGAACGGTCGTGCTTGAGCCTCGGATGGACAAAGGACCGCCGCGGGGCATGTTCCGGCGCGGAGGCACCGTGCGCGTATGGATCGCCGAGGACGATCCCCGCCGGCTACCCGTGCAGTTTCAGGTGCGCTTCAAGTTCGGGACGGGGCTGGCGACGCTGATCGAATATCAGCCGGCGGAGGCAGTCGCCTCCGGCGGACGCGGGCGAGTTCTTGCGGATCGAAAATAAACCGCCAGGGCTTTGCGGCCCATACCGGGCCCGCGTAATCGACTCCGATCCGCGGCGTGGCGCGAACGAGCCGGCGCGGGACGCGGACACCCCAATCCTCGATCCAAAGCCCGGTTTCCGGCAATGCCGGCCGGCGGTTGAGCCGACGGTCCACCTGCAAGGACCGCGTGACGCGTCCGGGCCCGGAAACCCCTTCCAAACCGCGGATGAGAATCGCCGCCGGCCAGTCCCTCGGTCCCACCACGAGGTTGAGCATTTCGTGGATGCCGTAGCAGAGGTAAACATACCAGATCCCACCCGGCGCGTACAGGATGTCGGTCCGGGCGGTCCTGCCCTTGGCGGCGTGGCAGGCGAGATCGCGCGCCCCATCGTAGGCCTCGACTTCGGTGATGAGATGGGCGCAAACCGTCCCGTCCTCCCGCCGGCGAAGCAGATGTTTCCCCAGCAGCCCACGGGCATGGCCGGGCGCGTGTCCTCTCTTCCAACGATTTAATGGAATTGCGTTCGCCATGGGTAGCGTCCCCCTATTTTGCGGGACCGATCGATGACAGCGCAGACGAAGCAGATGGACGGGAGAGCCGGCCGCAAGGCCGATTTGGCGCTGAGCCCTCGGCCGCCCGCCGCGGAGGGGAAGCGGCGGGCTTTTCGATCCGGCCCGCCGATTTGACCAAATAACGCTTGCCTGGCCGGTTCCCGAACGGCTTATTTTAACCCTTTAGACATGAGAGCGACCATCCGCACACAAGGCCAGCAGTTCACGGTGACCGAGGGGGACATCCTCGTGGTCAACCGCTTTCCCAAGGCCGAGGAGGGAGGGACGGTCCAGATAACGGACGTCCTGGCCGCCGGCGAAGGGGCCAATTTCAAGGTCGGCCGGCCAAGGCTCGGAGGCGCCTCCGTCTCCGCCCGCGTGCTGGAGCACAAGCGCGGCGAGAAGATCGTGGTCTTCAAGAAGAAGAAGCGCAAGGGCTACGAGCGCAAGCAGGGGCACCGCCAGGAGCTCACCGTCATCAAGATCGAATCCATCAACGTCTGATTTTTCCCCATGGCTCACAAGAAAGGACAGGGAGCATCCACAAACGGGCGCGAGAGCCATTCGCAGCGCCTCGGTATCAAGGCGTTCGGCGGACAGTCGATTTTGGCCGGCGGCATCATCGTCCGCCAGCGCGGAACCAAGCTGCATCCGGGCAAGAACGTCGGCGTGGGCCGCGATTGGACGCTCTTCGCGCTGCGCGACGGCGTCGTCAAGTTCGACAAGCCCCACCGCCGGGTTTCGGTCGAATAGCTTCGGCTTCATTTTCGTCCGGATGTTTCGCGTAACATTCGGGCTTGCCCGCCGTTTCGCGGAGCCGCCATGCTGGCCGCGAATGGTCCAGCTCGTATCCGGCAGCGCCTCCGCGTGGTCCTCGGATCGATCGAGCGCCGGGGACAGCCGCGCGCCGACGGAGCGAACCGCCCTCCCCAATGGCCCAGGGTAGGTCGTTCGCCTGGCTGGTCTTCGGGATCACGGCCGCCTTTTTCGCGGCCTTCTTTCTTTGGCCGATCGTCCAGATCCTCGAGGGAGGTTTCGTCGATGCAAACGGCCGGCTCACCTTCGCCTATCTCACGTCGCTGCTGGGCAATCCAACGTACCTTCAGCCACTTCTCAATTCGTTCGGCATCGCCTGCTCAACCACCTTCTTCGCCCTGCTCATCGCCGTGCCGCTCGCCTTCGTGGCCGACCGGTTCAAGTTCCCGGGCAAGGGATTGTTCAGCTCCCTGATTCTCGTCCCCATGATTCTGCCGCCGTTCGTCGGCGCGATCGGCATCCGGCAGATCTTCGGCCCGTATGGCGCCCTCAACGCCCTGCTGATCGCGATCCATCTTCACCCGGCGGGCTGGGCCCACGACTGGATCGCGCAGAACCGGTTCTGGGGCGTCGCGGTGGTGGACGCCCTCTCCCTGTATCCGCTGATCTACCTCAACGCCGTCGCGGGCCTCGCCAATGTCGACCCGGCCATGGAGGAGGCCGCGGAGAACCTCGGATGCACCGGCTGGCGGCGCTTCGGCAAGGTCACGCTGCCCCTCATCAAATCGAGCCTGTTCGGCGGAAGCACGCTCGTCTTCATTTGGGCCTTCACCGATCTCGGCACGCCGCTCATTTTCGATTACGGGCGCGTGACCAGCGTCCAGATCTACTACGGGCTCGAGGACATCGGCGGCAACCCGTTCCCCTACACGCTCACCGCGGTCATGCTCGTCGCTTCCGTCCTGCTCTACGCGCTCGGCAAGGGCGTCTTCGGCCGGTCCTACCAAGCCGCGGGCAGCAAGGCCACCGGCGGCGGAGGCGCCCGCTCTCTGCCGCCGGCCAGCGCCTGGCTCTGCACGCTCTTTTTCACCGCGATCACCCTGCTGGCGGTCCTGCCGCACCTCGGCGTGATCCTGGTCGCCTTTTCGAAGGACTGGTACGCCACCGTCCTGCCCGCGCATTGGACGCTCGAGAACTTCCGGATGGCGCTCGGCAACAATCTCACGGTGCCGTCCATAGCCAACAGCCTCAAGTTCGCGAGCCTGTCGACCGTGCTCGACCTCGTCCTCGGCGTCGCGATCGGCTACGTCGTCGTGCGAACCCGGATCGCCGGCCGCCAGATCCTCGATTTTCTCGCGATGATTCCCCTGGCCGTGCCCGGGCTCGTCCTGGCGTTCGGCTATCTCGCGATGGCCCAGCCGGGCCGGTTCTTCTCATTCCTCAACCCGATCGCCGATCCGACGGCCCTGCTCGTCATCTCCTACGCCATCCGCCGCCTGTCGTACGTGGAGCGCTCGGCCATTTCGGGCTTTGAACAGACCCCCGAGGCCTTCGAGGAAGCCGCGCAGAACCTCGGCTGCCCGCCGCTGCGCGCCTTCCGGCGCATCACGCTCCCTCTCATCACGGCGAACCTGATCGCCGGAGGCCTGCTCGCCTTCGCCTTCGCGATGCTCGAGGTCAGCGATTCGCTGATCCTCGCCCAGAAGCAGGCGTACTACCCCATCACCAAGGCGATCCTGGAGCTCTTCCAACTGCTCGGCGACGGCAAGTTCATCGCGAGCGCCCTGGGCGTCTGGGCGATGGCGTTCCTTGGCGTGACGATCGTGGGCATGTCGCTTCTCCTGGGCAAACGCCTGGGTGCCATCTTCCGTTTCTGAGCCGGCCCGGCTTTGTCGCGGCGAAGCCCATTCAACGCGGCTTGCCCGCCGGCCGAAGCAAGAAGCAACCTTGCGCCCGGCTTCAGGGAGATGCCGGCGGTTCCTCTGCCGCGGCGGAATTTTCACCGACGGCGACCGGACGATTGCGGGAGAGGTAGTCCTTGAAGTCGCCCAAAAAGGCCCAGTAGGTCGGGGCATTGAGATTCACCGTCGCCACGGCGACGGTGCCCCAACCCTTCCCCTGGGCGATGACATGGCCGGCATGATCCCAAACTCCCGAGATCATCCAATGTTGCGCGGGAGTCGCGTAGGTGCTGCTCACCAGATAGACTTGATTGTCAATGGCGCGCGCCGCCGCGAGCCGCGGGTTGCACCCCCACACGGGCCAGGCGATGACTTCCGCGCCATGGAGGCTCAGCTGGTGGGCCACTTCGGGGAAGAAGCCATCGTAGCAAATCATCATCCCCACCTTCCCGAACCGGGTGTTGAACACCGGATAGCTGTTGCCGGGGGTTATCCCTGCCGCGATCTCTCCATCCGTTAGCGCCGTCTTGCGATACTTGCCCACGATCTTCCCGTCAGGGCCTATGAGGACGGCTGTGTTGTAGATGAGACCTTTGTCGCGTTCGATCAGGCCGGGCACGATATAGAGATTGTACCTGCGGGCCAGCCCGCCGAAGTACTCGGTCGACGGCCCCGGGATCGGCTCGGCAACCTGGGCGAGCGTCCGATGCAAGCCATAGTAGGTCACCGCCTCGCCCAGCACCACGAGATCCGCATGCTGCGCCGCGGCCTTGGCGATCAGCGGCGCATAGCTGCGGCAGTTCCCCATCGGCGTCTTGCCCGTGGGACAAAAGTTGACGGCGGCCAGGCGCACGAGACGCGGCTTTGGCCGTGGAACTTCCTCCATCGATACGCCGCTCCATCGAACCTTGGCGTCGCGGGCCCACTGAAGGTGCAGCTCCACGACCGCCCATGTCGCATGTTCGGGCGCATGATAGACATCAGAAACCTCAGTCCAACCGTTTGCGCCCGTCCCGCGAGTCGGCGGAAACTCCGGATCGGCCCGCGCCTGAAAGCCGGGAAATTCATGCGGCACGGGCAGCCCCAGCAGAACTTGTTTGTCCCTGTTATTGCGCCAGAGCAGCCGCGCCATCACCTCTCGCCGCGGTACCGGCACATTCCGGGCCTTGTAAAACGCCCGAAAACGGTAGTATTTGCCCCCCGCGATGGGAAAGCGCCGGACCCAAAATCCGTTCAGCCCCGGGCGACCGTCGGTGCGGATGCTGAGCGCTGGCTGTCCGTCGAGTCCTCCCTGACCTTCCTGCGCGAATTCCGGCCGAATGCTTGGAAGGGGAGCCCCGGGCGACCATGTGGTTCCCGGCAGATCCGGTGAGACGGAAACAGCGGGAACGGCCGGCCTGTCGGCGTCTCGCGGCTGCGCCCCGGCCGTCATCCCGAACAAAAGGCCCAAACCGATGATCGCCGCCGCGCGTGCCCGGCCCCAAAAGGGGACGCCTGAAATCCTGATTGAACGCATGGCACACAGGATATCGAGACCGGGCACGGGCGTCCAGCGCGGATCAAAGAATCAACCTGGCGACGGGCGCATCTCCCGACCCTCGCTCGCTCAGCGAACCTTCATCTCCGCGAAATGCTCCCGCTGGTCGTCCACCAGAGGCATCCTGTCGCCGGAAATTTCCCGTCCGTCAAGGGAAAGCTGAACGGCGCCGCCCGCATCGGCGGCGAGCCGGGTTACGGTGATGTGGTAGACCGTCTTTCGGTAGCGATAGTGGATTTTATAGGTGCTCCAGGCCTCCGGCATTCGGGGCGCCAGGCGAAGGTTGTCACCGTCCCGGTTAACTCCCATGAGCGTCTCGACGAGCAGGCGATACATCCAGCCGGCGGAGCCCGTATACCACGTCCAGCCGCCCCGGCCCGTGTGCGGGGCGACGGCATAGACGTCCGCCGCGACGACGTAAGGCTCGACCTTGTAGGTCGCTATCCCTCCGGGGGTCCCGCCGTGGCTGATGGGATTGAGCAGCGCGAACAGTTCCCATGCGCGTCCGCTTTCGCCCATGAGCGCGAAGGCCATCGCGGTCCAGATCGCGCCGTGGGTATATTGGCCGCCGTTCTCGCGCACGCCGGGAATGTAGCCCTTGATGTAACCGGGATTGAGTGGCGATCGGTCGAAGGGCGGATCGAACAACTGGATCAGGCCGGCCTCGCGTCGGACGAGAAGCCGGTCCACGGATTGCATCGCCTGGCGGGACCGCGCGGGATCGCCGGCGCCGCTGATCACCGCCCAGCTTTGCGGCAGCGAATCGATCCGGCACTCCGGACTGCTCGCGGAGCCGAGCGGTTCGCCGTTGTCGAACCAGGCGCGGCGATACCACTCTCCGTCCCAGGCGTGCCGCTCGATGTTCTGCCGCAACTCCCCCGCCTGCGCGAGGCAGCGTTCGGCGAAGCTCGGATCTTGGTGCGCCGCCGCGACGGCGGCGAACCGGTTGAGCACGTCGTAGAGGAAGAACGCCAGCCAGACGCTTTCGCCGCGGCCCTCGTGGCCCACCCGGTTCATGCCGTCGTTCCAGTCGCCGCACCCCATCAGCGGGAGGCCGTGCCCGCCGTAGTTCAATCCGTGCTCGATGGCACGCACGCAGTGCTGATAGAGCGTGGCCGTCTCCGCGGAGCGGTTTGCCAGGTCGTAATAGGCCTCCTCGTCGGGCTTGACCGGGCGGCCCTCGGCAAAACCGATCCTTTCGTCGAGCACGCCGGTGTCCGCGATGCATGAAACATAGCGGCAGGCCACGTAGGGGAGCCAAAGGAAATCGTCGGAAAAATGCGTTCGCACGCCGCGACCCGCCGGGGGATGCCACCAATGCTGCACGTCGCCCTCGCGAAATTGATGCGCGGCGGCGCGCAGGACGTGTTCGCGAGCGAGCGCCGGCTCGGCATGCATCAAGGCCATCACATCCTGCAACTGGTCCCGGAACCCGTAGGCGCCGCCAGATTGATAAAATCCCGTCCGGCCCCAGAGCCGGCAGCCCAGAGTCTGATAGAGCAGCCAGCCGTTCGCCATGACGTTCACCGCGGGATCGGGGGTGTCCACATTGACCGCGCCGAGCGTCCGATTCCAGTATTCCCATACGCCTTCCAGCGCGCTGCGGCCCGCGTCGGCCCGGCGAAAGCGCTGGATCAGATCCTGCACGTCGGCGGGACTGCGGCCGACCCCGAGCCGAAAACTTGTTTCCCGCACCTGCCCGACCGCCAGATCGAAAGTCACCTGCACCGCGCCGCACGGATCCATGCCCGCGCCGACCCTGCCGGACAGGCGCGCCCGCTTCAGCGCCGCCGGCCGCGCCAGCGTGCCGTTGCGACCGAGGAACTCCTTCCGGTCCCCGGTAAGGGTGCGCGTCGCCTCGTTCACGTCGACAAACACCATCCGTCCGGGAAAGTCGGTGTTGTAGGGGTTGCGCGCCAGCAGCGCGCCCGTCTTGGGGTCCACTTCGGTCTGCACGTGCAGCAGCGTCCTGGACCGCAGTTCACCCAGCACCCACTCCCAGTATCCCGTGACGGACAAACGCCGCTGCCTCCCCGAGACGTTGCGCAGCTTCAGGACCATGAATTTGACCGGGGCGTCCATCGCCACATACACCCACAATTCCGAGGCAATGCCGTTTTCGGCGTGCTCGAACACCGTGTAGCCGAAGCCGTGGCGGATCACGTCGGGCGCCGCGCCGCGCGCCGGCAGCGGCGTGGGCGACCAGAACTGCCCGGTCTGTTCATCGCGGACGTAAAGCGCCTCGCCGGTGGTGTCCTGGACCGGGTCGTTGTGCCACGGGGTCAGCCGGAATTCATGGGCGTTCTCCAGCCAGGTGTAGGCGGCGCCGCTTTCCGAGACGACCGTCCCGAAGTAAGGATTTGCCAGCACGTTGACCCACGGGGCCGGGGTCATCTGCCCGGGCTGCAGGGTGATGACATACTCATGCCCGTCGCGGGTGAAGCCTCCGAAGCCGTTGTTGAAAATCAGCTCGCGCTGCGGGAGAAGCCGGGGCGGGTCCGGCAGGGCCGCGCGAGTGGCCACCAGCGCCGGGACCAGGGGATCCAGCACGCTGCGCCGTTCGAGTTGCTCCGCCAGGGTTCCCTTTTCGTCCTCCAAAACGATGCGCGCCACGGCATGGAGCAGCCCGCGATCCTCGTTGGAAACCTGTTCCAGGCGACGAACGAAGATGCCGCCCGGCTTGTCGAGCATCGCCGCCCCGTTTCCCGAGGCGATCAGGCTTGAGATATGGTCGTGCAGGGACTGGCGGTAAACCGAGACGTCCTCGTTCAGGATGACCAGCTCGACGGCCAGGCCCTTCATGCGCCAATACGAGTGGGCCTGGACCAGCTGCCGGATGAGTCCGATGTTCTCCGGGTCGCCGACGCGGAGCAGCACGATCGGCGCATCGCCCGAGATTCCATAGCTCCAAAGGCCGCTCTGGCCGCGGCGGCTGCTGGCCAGCACGCCGGGGCTCGCGCGTCGGCAGGGGTCGGCATAAATCAGCGCGCTGGCCAGCCGGGCGTAGAGCTGGGCCTCGCCCTCCGTCGCATTGAGCTGGCGCAACGTCACCTGGCTGTGGGTCCAGGCCAGATCGAACGCGCGCTCGACCATGCGGGGGCTTTGGTATTTCTCCACCAGCGCCAGCGCGGCTTCGCGGCTTTCCGTCATGCCCAGGACCAAGTCGACGACGGCCGTTTCATGGGGAGGCAGGGTCACCGTGCGTCGCAGGGAGACGATGGGGTCGAGCACCGAACCGACGGTGTTCGACAACGGGGAAGCACCCCGCAGCGCGGCCGGCTCGGCCAGCGTCCCGCCGCGGCCGATAAAGCGGCTGCGATCGGTTTCGCAGGAAGTTTCCCCCGGCGTGCCCCCCTGCCCCACCAGCAGATGCAGCAGCCAGGGGGGCCTTTCCTCCGCGGAACGGGCCCGGCGGGAGCACAGCAGGGCGGAGGATTCCGGCACGAACTCCGTCTGCACGAACAGATTGCCGAATGCGGGATGCGCCGCGTCCGCCGCCTGCGGCGCGAGCACGACTTCCGCATAACTGGTCAGCTCAACGACGCGCGCCCCAGCGGAACGGTTGGTGATCGTTATCAGCCTCAATTCCACGTCGTCCTCCGGCGACACGCTGATCTCGGTGTGGATGTCGAGGCCGCCATGGCGCCGCCGGAATTCCGCGCGCGCCTGGGTGAAGATGACCTCGGAGCCCTTCGTCGGCTGCAGAGCCGGTTGATCGGCCACGGACCAGAATTCCCCTGTCGCCGCATCGCGCACGTAAACGAACGTGCCCCAGCAATCGCGCGTCGAGTCCTCTCTCCAGCGGGTGACCGCAAGCTCGCGCCAGCGGCTGTAACCGCCGCCGCCGGTGCTGACGACGAGGTGATAGCGGCCGTTGGACAGAAGATGGACCTCGGGGGTCGGCGGTGCCGGGTCGGCGAAGACCCGCATCACGCTTTCGTCCGCCCCGGACAGCGCCCGAGTCGAATCCAGTGAGAACTCCTCGGCGAGCCCGGTGGCCACGGCCCGGGGCACGCGCTCATGCAGCAGCAGGTCCGCCGCCTTGAGCAGCGGACAGGCGAGGAAGCGCCGGGGCATCGGAGAGCCCCGCAACAGGTTAACCAGCGCCAGCAAGCTCATGCCCTGATGATGCACCATGTAGGAGCGGATCGTGACGCTCGTCTCATCCGGGGACAGGCGCGCAGGCGTATAATCCACCGCTTCGTAAAATCCGTAGACCCCCGCCCTGCCCTCGCCCGCCAGCCGCTGCAGGTTTTCACATGAGGCCCGCGGCGTCACCATCAGCGCCATCGCGCTCGCATAGGGCGCGATCACCAGATCCTTGGCCAGGCCCCGTTTCAAGCCCAGACCCGGCACCCCGAAGGCGCGGTATTGATAGTTCAGGTGGACGTCGGTCCGGTTGTAGCCGGATTCGGAAACACCCCAAGGCACCCTGTGCGCCTCGCCATAGGCGATCTGCTGTTGCACCGCCGCCCTGCATGTGTGGTCGAGCAGGGTGTTTTCATAGTTGGGCATGACGAGGAGCGGCATCAGGTATTCGAACATCGATCCGCTCCACGAGATCAGGACGGGATCGCCCCGCGCCGCGACGAGCTGCCGCCCCATCGAGAACCAATGGTCCTGAGGCACCTGCCCCAGCGCGATCGCGACGTAGCTGCACAAGCGCGCCTCCGAGGCCAGCAGGTCATAGAAGCCGGTGTCGCACCGGCGTTCGGCGACGTTGAATCCGGTGCAGAACAAATCCCTGGTGCGGTCGAATAGAAAAACGAAATCCATGGCGGCCATTTCGTCGCACCGGGCGGCCAGGGTTTTCAAGGCGAGCAGCCGTTGCCGGGCCTGATCGCCTGCTTCCCGCAGATCGCTCCGCAATGCCGTGAGCGGTCCCGGCTCTCCGCTCCCGGCCCCATCCATCAAGGGGCCGAGCGAGCCTTCCAACTGCGCGATTTCGCGCAAGGTGGGGATCTGGTCGAGTTGCGCGAACCGCTGGACGAGTTCTTCCGGGCCGTCGACCGGGCTGCCGGTGCGGCGCAGCCAGGGCGCGAGCTGGAGCAGGTCCTCCAGGTGGTCCGCGCAATTCCACCGCAGCGCCCGGATCCACGCCCGGGTATTGTCCGCTTCATGCGCCAACGCCGTCTCGAACGCCGTCGCTTCGGCCGCCACCCGTTCCAAAAGCGCATGCGCCGCGCGGAGTGTGGATGGTCCCTGCGCGAGCCGGGCCTCGAGATCGGCCAGCGGGGCATGATCGGGGACCAGGGTTCGGAGAATTCCGACTGCATCACGCAGGCCGGCGAAGACCTGCGGCGTGAAAATCCTGCTCCCGGCCTGTTCCCGCAGTCCGGAGCCGAGCGTCAGCAGATGTCCCGCCAAATTGCCGCTATCCACGCTTGAGACATAAAGCGGGAGGAGGGGCTGGAGTGTGCGGGTATTGTACCAGTTGTAGTAGTGCCCACGAAAACGCTCGAGCCGCTGCATCGAGGCAAGGGTGTCC
>JBOHXF010000381.1:0-10626 GCA_050737455.1 Opitutaceae bacterium
GCCCCGTTTGGCGCCGGGGGCCGGTGAGCCGGGCCGCGCCCTCCCGCGGGTCCGGCGGCGGCGAAGCGGAATCGGCGAAGCCGGCCGTCATGGCTGCATAACCATTCGGTTACCACGGTGGGCGTCCGGCTTCAAGCAAAAGGATTGCCTCCGCGAGACGGGCGTTTCTAGCCTGTCCCATGCCCCGAAAGCGCAACACCCGCAATGGCAAGCCGACGGACGCGAGGATCCTGGAAACCGCCACGCGGCTCTTCGCCGAGAAGGGCTATCACGGCACCTCGGTCGACGAGATCGTCGACCGCACCGGCGTGAACAAGCGGATGGTCTACCATTATTTCGGCAGCAAACTCGCGCTCTACCAGCGCGTCCTTGCCGCCGCCTACGAGGAGGTGGGCCGCTACGAGGAGCGGGGCCTCGAGGGGGCCCGGGAGCTCGGGGAAATCGCCGAGCGGCTGGTGCGGATCGGCTTCGAGTTCCATCGGGATCATCCCGAGTTCACGAGCCTGATCCTGTGGGAGAACCTGAACAAGGGCCGGGGCATCCGCTCCGCGACCACCCGCTTCAGCAAGGCTCCGGTGCTCGCGCGCCTGCGCGCGGCGCAGCGCGCGGCGCCGGTGGGAAAATACCGGGGGATCGATCCCCGTTTTCTCTACCTGGCAATGGTTGGCCTCACTCAAATCTACATATCCAACCGCTATACGCTGTCCCAGGGGCTGGGCCTCGACCTGGGCTCGCCCGCGGTGCTGAAGAACGCGACTAGCCACGTGATCCGTTTTGTCCGGGCCGGGCTTGCCGCCGGCTGAACCTACCCGGCGAGGAGGCTTTGGCCGGTCATTTCGGGCGGTTGCGGGAGGCCCATGAGCTCGAGCACCGTGGGCGCGATGTCCGCCAGACGGCCGCCCGGGCGCAGCTTCGTCTTGTCCGCGGCGAAGCCCTCGCCGACCACGAACACCTCCACCTGGTTGAGCGTGTGCGAGGTGTGGGGGGCCTTGTGGACCGGATCCCACATCTGCTCGCAGTTGCCATGGTCCGCGCAGATCAGGGCGCGCCCTCGCACCTGTTCCAGGGCCGCGAGCAGCTCCCCCACTCCCCGGTCCGCCGTCTCGACCGCCTTGATGGCGGCCGGCAGCGAACCGGTGTGGCCAACCATGTCGGGGTTCGCAAAATTGACGACGATCAGTCCGTATTTGCCGGACAGGATCGCCTCCCGGGCTGTTCTGGTCACCTCGGCCGCGGACATTTCCGGCTGGAGGTCGTAGGTCGCGACTTTGGGGCTCGGCGGGCAGGCGCGGTCCTCGCCGGGGAACGGATCCTTGCGGTAGTTGTTGAAGAAAAAGGTGACGTGCGGGTTCTTCTCGGTCTCGGCGCAGCGGAATTGCGCGAGGCCGGCGGCGCTGACGACCTGGCCCAGGATGTTCTTGAGCTTCTCGGGCTTCGGCAAGATGACGCGGACCGGCAGGCCGCTCTCGTATTCGGTCATGGTCGCATAGTACAGGTCGAGCTTCGGCCCCCGGTCGAACTCCTTGAAATCGTCGAGCACGAAAGCCTTCGTCAGCTCGCGCGGGCGGTCGCCGCGGTAATTGTAGAACACGACGGCGTCGCCGTCCCGGATCGATCCGATCGGCCGGCCGTCCCGGCCGACAATCCATGTCGGCACGACGAATTCGTCGCCACGCTGCGAGTTGTTCGCGGGCTTGTCGTAGTACGCCTGAACGGCCTCGACGGCGGAGGCGGCCGTCGAGTCGGCCTTGCGGCCGGTCAGCATCGCGTAGGCGCGGGAGACCCGGTCCCAGCGGTTGTCGCGGTCCATGCTCCAAAACCGGCCGCACACGGTGGCGATCCGGCCCACGCCGATCGAGCGGCACCGGTCCTCGAGCTGCTGGACGTAGCCTTTGCCGCTGGCCGGGGGCGTATCGCGGCCGTCCGTGAACGCATGGATGAAAACCCGCTCGCCTGGAGCGCCATCCGCCTTGGCCTGGCGGAGAAGGCCGTACAGGTGCTCGAGCATCCCGTGCACCCCCGCATCCGACACGATCCCCATCAGGTGGAGGTTCCCGCCCCGCGAAACGCGCTCGATCGCGCCCCTCCAGGCGGGATTGCCCGCGATGCGCTTTTCGGAGAAAAGCAGGTTGAGGCGCAAAAGTTCCTGTTCCACGATGCGGCCGGCGCCGATGTTCTCATGTCCGACCTCGCTGTTGCCCATGATCCCATCGGGGAGGCCCACGTCGCGGCCGGAGGCATTGATGAGGGTCATGGGGCGGCTCGCGTGCAGCCGGTCGTCACAGGGCTTCGCGGCCAAATGCACGGCGTTGAATGCGTTCTGCTCCGGATGGGGGTTGCGGCCCCAGCCGTCGCGGATCACGAGGAGGACGGGCGGTCGTGGTGTGCTCATAAGGACGAAGGGTCAAGATGGCCCCAGTTCCCCTCGTTTTCGAGAAAGAAGCGCCGACGGAACCCGGGGCCGGGCTCGCCGGGTCAACGGACCGAACTTTCTTCACTCCCATGGAAACGTGCCGATGGCTGACTTGAAGCCTTTTCCACTGACCGATCGCGCGCGCTTTCGTCCGCCATGACGCTCATCATCCGGGACCAATTGGTCAATCCTCCGACCTGGTTCAGCGCGTTTCGCGACCTCACCCTGTACTGCCACATCTTCCTCAAGGATGAGGTGGTGATCGAGTCCGACGACGTCGACACCTACTACCGCTGGATCAAACCGCGCGGAGGGATGGATTTCGTCGAGGATTTCGTGCGCCCCGGCGCCGAGGCGGGCCTGCATCTCGATCTTAATCACAACTACCCGAGGACGGTGGTGACCGATCGGATCGCGCCGGAAAACCTGAACCATCTTATCCGAAGCATCCGGTATTGTCGGGGGCTCTCCTAGCGGGCGCCAATCGGCGGGCTCAACCGTCCCCGGAGCCTCGATTGAAGTCGCAGGCCCCCGCACCAGGCGCCGCCCGCCCTGTCTTCGGCTGTCGCGGACCAGCGGCGGCGCGTCGGCCGTCCCCCGCGGAGGCGCCCCGGAGCCTCCGCGCGCCCCGAGGCCGTTTGACATCCGCGTGATTCTTCCGACGAATCGGGAGCGTGCCGAAGCGCGCCGTCCTGCTCTTCAACCTCGGGTCCCCCGATTCCACCTCCATTGCGAACGTGCGGAAGTACCTTCGGGAATTCCTGGGGGACGATCGGGTCCTCGATTTTCCGGCCTGGCGGCGATGGATGCTTCTGGAGGGGATCATCCTGCGGACGCGGCCCCGGCACACGGCGCGGGCGTATGCGAAGATCTGGACCCCGGAAGGTTCGCCGCTCATCCGGATTTCGCGGGCGGTCGCGGACCGGCTCGGGGCGGCGCTCGCCTCGGACGCGTCCGTCTACTTGGGGATGCGTTACGGGCGGCCATCCACCGCCGAGGCGGTCGCGCGCTCGGCTGCCGACGGCGTGGAGGAACTCCTGTTGTTTCCGCAATATCCCCATTACGCCATGTCGTCTTGGGAAACCGGAGTCGTCCGGGCCCGCGAGGAGATCGCATGCCTGGACCGCCCCCCCCGGGTCGACTGCGTCCCGCCTTTCTACGCCGATCCCGATTATATCGAAGCGCTTTACGCGGCGAGCGCCCCGGCGCTAAGCGAGCCCTTCGATCACGTGCTGTTCAGCTACCACGGCCTGCCCGAGCGCCACCTGCGGCAGACCGATCCGTCCCACGCCCATTGCCTCACGGTGCCGGACTGCTGCGAAGGATGCTCGCCCGTCCACGCGACCTGCTACCGCGCCCAGTGCCTAGCGACCACGCGCGCCCTGGCCGGCCGGCTCGGCCTCCCGGCCGATCGGCACTCCGTCTCGTTTCAGTCGCGGCTGGGCCGCGAGCCGTGGCTTCGCCCGTTCACGGACCATGAACTCGTTCGGCTGCCGAAGGCGGGCATGAAGCGCCTGGCGGTCCTGAGCCCCGCCTTCGTGGCGGATTGCCTCGAAACCCTCGAAGAGATCGCGATGACCGGACGCGACGCCTTCCTCGCCGCCGGCGGCGAAACCTTCCGGTACATCCCCTGCCCGAACGATCAGGAGCCGTACCTGCGCTTCCTGGCGGGCCGGGTGCGCCGGTGGCTGGAGCAGGGTTCCGTCCCCGCCGGGCGTCGCGGCGGCGAGGTCTAGGGAGATCCCATGGCCACCGACGAGGAGCTCTATCAGGCGCTGCTCAAGGCCGACCGATCCGAATCGCTCGCCGCGATGGTGCAGGGCCTCACCCGGGAGCTGAATCAGGAACTGGCGAAGATCGTCGCGGGCGTCGCGCTGGCCCGCAGCCGCGATCCGGACAGCGAGCCTCTCGCGGCCGCGGAGGCCGGGTCCCTCGCCGCGCGCGAACTGACCCGGCGGCTGCTCGCGATGTGCCGCAAGGATGGAGCGGGCGCGGAGACCACCGTCCCCGCGCGCGATCTGCTGGAGGAGGCGGCCCGCAGCGCGGGCGCCGGCGCTTCGGCGGAAATCAGCGTGCACGTCGCCGAGGGGACCCGTCCGGTCTGGGGCGAACACGGGCCCCTGCTTCAGGTCTTCCAGGCCCTGGTGCGCAACGCGGTCGAGGCGCTCCAACCGCCGCCGGCCCGGCCGCGGATTCAGCTCAACGCGGCAAACGCGGCGCTCTCGGAGAACCAGGTCGCGGGCTTGGCGGCGGGCGATTACGTGGAATTCGAGGTGCGCGACAACGGCGCGGGCATCGCGGCGGAAAATCTCGAGAGGATCTGGGATCCGTTCTTCACCACCCGCCGGCATGGGACCGGGCTCGGGCTCGCCTCCGCGCTGGCCGCGGTCCGCAGGTACGGCGGCCAGATCGGAGTCGATTCAGCCGTCGGGGTCGGCACGGTGTTCACCGTGTTCCTGCCCCACGCCCATGCGGTGGAGTACGCCGGGGGCCGGACCGGCGCCGGCGCCCGTTTTCGGACGGGCCGCATCCTCGTCATGGACGGCGACGAGCGAATGCGCTCGCTCGCGGCGGGGCTGCTCGAAAAGCTCGATTACCGCTGCGACCTCGCGCGGGACGGCGAAGACGCGGTCATTCAGTATCGGCGCTACTGGGACGTGGGCCGGCCCCACGACGCCGTGCTCCTCGAGGCCCGGGTCCTGGGCGGCATGGGGGCGGAGGAAATCTTCGCACGCCTGCGGGAATTCGACCCGGGCGTGCGCGCCGTCTTGTGCGGATCGGCTTCGGCGGACGAACTAAAAGCCTCGGCGGACGAGCATGGGTTCGCCGGCTGGCTGGCCAAACCCTACAAACTGTCCGAATTGGCCGCAATCCTTCAAACCGTCGGCACCTAAGCCAGCCCGAGCAATCGCGTTAACCCCCGGGTCTCGGTCCCCGCCTTCAGGCCATCAACAGGTCGCATGCGCGGCAGGCAACGGCGCAGTGGTCGCGCACGTCATGGCTTTCCTCCGGCATCAGTGGATGGGTTATCCGTGGAATCCCGGGCTAGCCGCGCCAAGTGAACGCGTGGCACAGGGCCACCCCAGCGGCGTCGGCCTCGTCGAAGGACAGGGGACGGGCGTGGCCCAAGTGGGCCATGACCGTCTTGGCCATCTGCTCCTTGCTGGCGCGGCCCACGCCGACCACCGCCTCCTTCACGCGGAGAGGGGGATATTCGAAAACCTCGAGGCCAGCGAGCGCCACCGCAGCGATCGCCGCGCCCCGCGCGGCGCCTAGGATCTGCGCGGTCCGCACGTTTTGCACGTAGATCGTCTGCTCCAGGGCCACATGCCGGACCGGGCGGGCGGCGAGCGCCGCCGTGACCGCGCGGTGGATTTCCGCCAGCGCTTCCGGGAACGACCGGCTCGCCGGCACCGTCACCGTCCGGCAGTGCAGGAGAACCGGCTGCCGGCCGGGGACGAACTCGACCAAGGCAAGCCCGGTTCCTCGCAGCGAAGGATCAATGCCGAGAATGCATCCGGCATACGGCCGCCGGAGCATGGAAAGCCCCGCGTCACCCAGGCGCCGAGCGCCCCGGTCCGATTGCCGCTGCAGCCCGGACTCAGTCGCCGATGGGCCGGCCAGCCCGCCCTCGATCTTCGCCTTCCACATCTGCCGCACGCTCAGCTTGGGCATAACCGGCAAACGCAGCCCGTGCGGCCACCCCCGGAGGCGGAACAATCGGTGTTGGACGAGAACGGGGAGCGCATGGGCTTGCGCCGAGAATTGGCACTTGGAACGGGAGATCAATCCCGTTGATCGCCGCGAGCACCACGGCTCAGTTCCGAACCGGGCCGAGGCAAGGCGGACAAAACGCACGAGAACGCGCAACGCCGGACGCAACCCGGCCCGCGGACGGCCGGCTAACGCCGGGCGGCGCGGATCTCCGCGGCGATCGCGGGATCCGGCTCGAACAGACCCCGGCCGCGCATCCAGGCCCCCAGGAGCGAAGGCCAGCGGTCCAGCGCGGGGTCCCCGCGCCCCAGACCGCTCCCGTGGGCACCACGGCCGAACAGATGCATCTCCGCGGGGACGCCGTGCGCGACCAAGGCGCTGTAGAAACGCACGCTCGCCTCGACCGGCACGGTGCGGTCGGTGGTAGTCGCGTAAAGGAAGGTCGGCGGGGTCGCCGAGGTGACATGCAGCACCGGCGTGTACCGCGCCGCCATGCTCTCCCACTGGTTCCGCGGAATATGCAACAGCTCCTCATAGGATACCAGGAAATGGGGCCGACTCGGCTCCATCGCATTGAGCCAGGGATAGCCCAGGACCAGGAAGTCCGGCCGGCTGTCAAGCCGGTCGATCGGATCCGGCGCATCGGAGGTTCCGGGCCCGCCGACGGTGCCGACCATCGCAGCCAAGTGCCCGCCGGCGGAAAATCCCGCCATGCCTATCCGATCCCGCGCGACATGGTACTCCCGGCTGTGGTAACGCACCCACCGGACCGCCCGCTCCGCGTCGATCAGGGGGACCGGGTAGAGATATCGCCCACCCATACGGTACTTGAGCACGAACGCGGTCACCCCGCGGACCGCGAACCAGTCGGCCACCTGCCGGCCCTCCAAGTTGGCGGCCAGGCCCAGATACGCGCCACCCGGATTGACGATCACCGCGGTCCCGTTTTCCGCACGCGGCGCGGGCCGGAACACCGTGAGCGTAGGTATATCGGCCGGCCCGTCGCCCTTGGCGTCCGGCGCGGGACCGTTCCATAGCCGGACGGTGGCGATCCCCATCGCGGGATCGAGAGGCGCTGAGCGCGCCGCCATGGTCGGTGTGGTCTGCGCCGCCATGGAAAGGCAGGCGCCGCCCAAGGCGGCGCATCCTGCAAGGACTCTGAATAACGCTCGGTTCATGGGATTCATGGAGAAAAAGCCGTCGCGGCGCACCCGCAGGGACGACACGCATCCAACATCAGTTCCGCGCGTTCCGCCACCGCGAATATCGCCATTCGCGGATTCGCCCGCGGCGGGTCAAATCCGTTCCGGCACCTGCGGCCGTGAATCGGGAAGGCGGCTCCGCGAGAATGATCCGCCTTTGTCACGGCCACGAGGCTGCGGACCAGCCCGGCGAGTTCGTTGGAACGGGAGACCGATCGCGATCGCTTCGAAGCCGTCAGCGGAGAGTGAACCGGCCCGCCTCGACAAGGAACATCTGCCAGGCGCCCATCTCGGAGCCGGGCGCCGTGGTCCCCGAGGCCAGCACCTGCGCTTCCGGGTCCAGCGCCGACCAGAATCGCCTTCGGCGGTCCGGGTCGAGCTCGCCCAGCACGTCGTCGGCCAGGATCAATGCTCGCACGCCGCTCCTGGCGTGAAACCACGCCGCCTGCGCGAGCCGGAGGGACAGGACGAGCGAGCGCTGCTGCCCCTCGGAGGCGAATTCGCGCGCCGCCGAGCCGGCGACGCCCAGGCGGACGTCGTCGCGATGCGGTCCTCGCAAGGTCCCGCGCATCCGCAGGTCCGCGGCACGGCCGCGCTCCCAAAAGCCGCGCCAATCCTGCGCCGAAGCCTCCTCGGCGTCGGCGGCGTAGGCTAGGCTGGCCGATTCCTCCTCGCCGCACAGGCGCCGATAGGCCGCAGCCAGCGTGCTTCCGAGTTCCGCCGCCCCGGCGCGGCGCAGCCGAACCAGCTCGACGGCCGATTCCGCCAGGACGTGCTCGAAGGCGGCCAGTTCCGCGACCCCGGATTGCCCGGTCTTCAGCAGCCGGTTGCGCTCGGCCAGCGCCCGCGAATAAGCCTGGAGCGCGCGCAGATATCCGGCGTCCATCGCCGAAAGCGTGAGATCCAGCCAGCGCCGCCGCCCGGCCGGCGGACCCCGCACGAGCTGCAGGTCCTGTGAGGAAAAGGCCACGGCCGGAAACTGCCCGAGGTGGTCCGCCAGCCGCCGAATCCGCTCCTGGTCCCACCATAGCTCCTTCCCCTCGGCGCGAAAGCGGATGGCCACGCGCGCGGGCCCCGCCCGCTCCCGCTCGATTCCGTAGGCCACCCCCGCTTCCGTCGCCCCCTGCCGGATCAGCGCCGGGATTTCGGAGGTCCGGAACGACCGCAGCGCGGTGAGGCATCCGGCCGCTTCCAAAAGGTTGGTCTTCCCCTGGCCGTTGGCGCCAAGGAAGAACTGCCGCCTTCCGGAGAATTCCAAGGTCGCCAAGGCGACATTCCGGAAGTCCTGGAGCGTGAGCGAGCGCAGCAGCATGAACCTCAAGCTTCGCCCACGCTCCCTCCGTCCGGCAACTCATCTTCCCGCAAAGGGGCGGCCTATTGGCGTTCCCACAGCCGGCTCCGCAAAGCTTGCCGGCTTAATGGCCGGCCGGTAAGGGTCTTGGGATGACCTTTGAAGAGTGCGTCGCCCAGTCGGCGCGGACCCTCCAGGCGTTGACCGAGATCCGGCCCGCCATCGATCGTGCGGCGGGAATGATCCTCGAAACGCTGCGGCGGGGCGGCAAGGTGCTCGTCGCGGGAAACGGGGGAAGCGCCGCCGAGGCCTCCCACCTGGCCACCGAATTGGTCGGCCGGTACGGCAAGAACCGCCCGGCGCTGCCGGCGATCGCACTGACGCCCGACGGAGCGCTGCTCTCGTGCATCGGCAACGATTTCGGATTCGAGGAGGTGTTCGCGCGGCAGGTGGCCGGCCTCGGGAAACCCGGAGATCTCCTGGTTGTCTTCACCTCCAGCGGCAATTCCGCGAACCTCCTCAGGGCCTTGGACGCCGCGAAACAGAGCGGGCTGGCGACCCTATCCTTCCTGGGACGCGGCGGCGGGAAGTGCCGCGGCAAGGCGGACTGCGAACTCATCGTCCCCGGCGGGCGCGGGGCCTGCGCCCAGGAGGCCCACCTGTTTCTCATCCATTATTTCTGCGAACTGCTCGACGAAGCCTTCTAGAATCGTCGAAGCGGAACCGTGGCCGACCTGACGGGCGCTTACTCCGGGCGCGAAATGCAAATGACGGCTGCTTTTCAACCGAAACGGCCAAGACTCCTCGAACTCCCAAACACGGTGTTAATAATGCTTGGTTATGTTCCGGATTTCACACTCCGAATTCCGTCGATTTCCAGATTTCGCTCCTTCCAGAGGGAAGAAGGGTTCGATTCATTGGACCGGGGCGACGCCGGTCGTCGTCAACATAACCAAGTATCGTTAACAGGTGAAGTTTTGAATATGTCCATTCGATGGCCTGAGGCGAAGCCTCGCTAGACTCCTCGAATTCCCAAACTCATTGCGATCAGGTCAAGTTTTCCGGCGGAAGGTCTGAGGCGAAGCCTCATTAGGATTGCACCAAGGCCGCTGCCCATCGAAAACCCGCCCACCGGCCGGCTTCATATCATCCAAGCCCGCTTGTCCCCCTCGTTCGCAACCGTATCCTTTCTTCCATGGCGAAATCCTCCCCATCCTTCCCCGCGTTCCTCGCCGAACTACTCGAATCCCGCTCGCCCTCCGGGGCCGAGTACGAAGCCCAGGCCGTGTTCGACCGCCATGTGAAGCCGGTGGCGGACGCATACGCCAACGACGCGATGGGCAACCGCCTGGCGACGCTCAACCCCTCCGGCGACCCCACCCTGCTCCTGGCGGGGCACATGGACGAGCTCGGCCTCATGATCACCTTCGTGAACAAGGAAGGCTTCCTGTATTTCCAGCCGATCGGAGGCCATGACCGGACGGTGATTTCCGGCCGGCGGGTCGTGATCCGGACCGAGAGCGGGCCGATCAAGGGAGTCACCGGCAAACGCGCCATCCATCTGCTCGACGACGCCGACCGAAAGAAGGTCCCCGAGCTGCACGAGATCTGGATCGACATCGGCGCGGCCTCGAAAGCCGACGCGCTCGCGCGGGTGCGGATCGGCGACGTGGCCACCTATGACCACGGTTTCGAGCTGCTGCACGGCACGGTGGGCGCGGCCCGCGCGTTCGACAACAAGACGGGCGCGTACGTGGTGGGCGAAACCCTCATCCGCCTGGCCCGGGAAAAACGGAAGCCCGCGGCCCGTGTGATCTCCGTGGCGACCGCGCAGGAGGAAATCGGCGTCCGCGGCGTCGTCCCGGCGGCCTACGCCGCGGATCCCCACCTGGCGATCGCGGTGGACGTCACGCATGCCACCGACCACCCCGACTGCGACAACCGGAAGTTCGGGGAGGTGCGCCTGGGCGGCGGGCCCGCGATCGCCCGCGGGCCCAACATCAACC
>JBOHXF010000382.1:0-3742 GCA_050737455.1 Opitutaceae bacterium
GTTCACGTCCAGTTCTGGGAGCGCGCGGGGGTGAAACTCCCCCGCGCGACTCGCCCCACGATGGAATCCTTTTGGGCCTCGTTCAAGTCAGACACCGGCCTGGACGAGACCATCCCCGCCACCCGCCGCGAAGCAGAGCTTGCCGTCTTCGATTATATCGAGACGTTCTACAACCAGAGGAGGCGCCACAGCTCCCTCGGTCACCTCTCACCTGTGGCATTCGAAAATCAACAAATACTAAACGACATCAAAGCCGCCTGAATTGGTGTCCGTTTTTTCGAGGCAAGCCCAGACACGAAATTGGCTTGTCGGCCCGTTCTTCGACGGAGTAGTGTTTACCTTTCTGGCGCAGCCGACATAGGTTCTTTGCCTTCCCATGAGACGCCCAGTTCCGACCGACTTCTTCGCTTTGTGATGAGCAACCCGATTCTTTGGATGGGGATGGCCAAATTGGGTGACACCTTCCAATCATTTCGGGACGAAAATGGTACCTAAGTCTCTTTTTGAAAGCTAGTAAGGCGCGGTAGCCAAGTGGTAAGGCCGAGGTCTGCAAAACCTCTATGCGCCGGTTCGATTCCGGCCCGCGCCTCCAAAAAGGGGCATTTCGATCAGACCTATGTCAGGATGTCTGACGTTGTGTCAAATTAAACAATATGTTAGACGTTGATTTATAGGCATATAAGTAGATCTTTCTCGACAACATCATTCTAAGCGCTTAGTTTTAATACAATGAATCATACGGCCTTCAGTCGAAAGGGCGGAAGGGCCCGTTCGTTGGCAAAGACGACCGCCAACCGCGCCAAGGCAATGGCCTTTTGGAACGCGGTGCGCACGGGCGAACGGCCGGCTCCGCGCCGTTCACGCCTGCCGCCGAGCCCGGAAATGATCGCGCGGCTGTTGGCGGTCTATTGTCGTCAGGTCGGCATCACCCGGCTGGAAGCCTTTGGCTCGACCGCACGGGGCGAGGCCCGGCGCGGCAGTGATGTCGATTTGCTCGCGACTTTCTCGGCCAACCCCGGCCTACATTTTTTCACGATGGAAGACGAGATGGCGGCGCTTCTCGGCGTGCCGGTGCACCTCTTGACCCGTGAGTCAGTGGAGCACATGAACAATCCCTACCGCCGCCAGTCGATCCTCGCCGACGCCAGACTGCTTTATCATGGCTAAGCCCGCGGCGAAAACGCCGCACGCCTATCTGCACGACATGCTGGAGGCCGCGCGGCTGATTCATGGCTACATGGCCGGCGTTACGTTTGATGACTTCTGGCGCAACAGCGAAAAACGGGACGCCGTCACCTTGCGCATCTCGGTGCTCGGTGAGTCTGCGCACAAGATTGATAAAGGGACCGAAGCCGCGTTGCCGAGCATCCCGTTCAAGAGCATTCGCGGGATGCGCAACCGCATCGCCCACGACTATGGAGCCGTCGATTTCAAAATCGTGTGGGCTGTTACGCAAACGGAAATCGAGCCCCTAATCGCGGCGCTCGATGCCTATTTTCAAACACGGCCGGCTTCGCCGCCTCGGGCCTAGGCCACCGCGACATGGACCTCTTCTCGCCAATTGTTCCGCCCGAGCGATTCAATCCTAATTTTCGGGCGGTGTTTACACGGCGGCGACCAACTCGACGGCGGCGAGGGTTGGCGGTAATGGGCGGTCCTTCAGATGCGGCCATCTTTGCCACGCGCTCTCAATCCCTCCATGAAACCGTCGCGTCAACGGGCCTATTGCCCGCCCGGTCGGTGACCCACGAAGCAGTCCGCCCAGGCGATGAAGCATTTCACGTTCAGTGCGGCGACAAAGGTTTGCCGGTTTCCCTCAATGGATCGCCTGCGTTCGGGCGGCCGAGCCCGGGACCGTTCCGGCGCCCGTACCGGAGGCTTCGAGCCGCGCCGCGGCGGCGAGATGCTCCGCCGCCTCACCTTCGCGGCCGGCGCGTTGGAGCTCCTCGCCAAGATGAAGCTGCGCCTGAGCATACTGCGGATCCAGCCGCACCGCTTCCCTGTACTGCGCGGTGGCCTCGGCGGTACGGCCGGCCGCGGCCAACGCATTGCCGAGATTGTCGTGCACGTCCGGCCCGCCGGGATCGAAACGCAGCGCCTGTTCGAAGCAGGCGATCGCCTCGGCTGTGCGTCCGATCTGAGCGAACGCAATTCCGAGGATGTTGCGGGCGTCCGCGAATTTCGGCTGCAGCTTGACCGCCTCGGTGCAGGGGGCAACCGCCGCGGCAGGCCTGCCGGCCTTGATCAGCGCGTAGCCCAGCCCCACCCAAGCCTCCGCGTTGCCGGGATCGAGGCGCACCGCCCGCCGATAGGCCGTCATCGCCTGGTCGGTGCCGCCGCCCAGGAGCAGGGCATAGGCAAGGCCGTTGATCGCGGGCGGCCAGGCGGGCGCAAGGCGCACGGCCGCGCGATCGTGCGCAATCGCCTCTTCGGTCCGGCCATCGCGCAGCAATGCGTCGCCGAGTTCCGACTCGGCCGCCGCGTCGGCGGGATGCAGCCGCAACACATCATCGAATTGACCGATCGCCTCGGGATAGCGGCCCAGGCGAACGAGCGCACGAGCCAGGTTGAGATGCGCGAGGGCATAATCGGGCTTCATGCGCAGGGCCTGCTCGTATTGCGCAACGGCCTCCCGCAGCCGCCCAAGCATCGCCAGATCGTACCCAAGCTTGTTGTGGATGCCGAAGGTCTGTCCGGCCGAAATCCAGCTGCCGCCAAGCTGCAACGCCGCCTTATCCTGAACGACGGCCCGGGCGTACTGGCCCTCCTGGGAGTAGACGATGCCGAGATTGTACCGCGCCCGGGCGCTCCGCGGCGCCTTGGCCGCCGTGTCGCGCCACAGCGCGAGTTTGGATCCATACGTCTCGTTGCGCACGAAGGTCATCCAGCCAAGCACGCAGGCCAGCACCGGCCAGAGCGCCAGGCTGCGGCGGCCGACCAGGGCGTACAGTCCCATCACGGCAACCGCAACCACCGCAGCCAGCGGCAGATACATCCGGTGTTCGGCCATCGTCTGCGACGCGATGGGCAAGAAGCTGGAGGATGGCGCGAGGATCGCGAAAAACCACGCCCCGGCGAAGCCCGCCGCCGAGCGCCGCCAGAGGGCGACCGCGGTTCCCATCAGCAGGCCTCCCAGGATCGCGGCTTGCGGCCAGACGTCCGCGAAATTGCGGACGATCGCCTCGCCATAGTCGAAAATGAGAGGGTGCGGCCAGAACGAAAGCTTGAGGTACACGCCGATCGCGTGGCACTGCGTCCGCAGGTACACGGCCGGCGTCAGCCCCGGCTGGAGGCCGGCCGTGCCCCCGCGATCGTGGGTTCCGGCCACGAGAAGCCCCAGGAGAATCCACGTCGAAGCCAGCGCGATATAATAGCCGCGCCGCCGCCGCCATGCCGCCGCGAAGCCGCCGTCCGCCCCGCCGCTCACCAGCGTGAGGTCGTAGAGCAGCACCAGCAAGGGGGCGGCGACCATCACCTCCTTTGTCGCCATCCCCAGCAGACAGCCCGCCCACGACACGGCGCGCCATGCCGCCGCTCGCACCCCTCCGGAGCTGTCCATGGCCCGGATGAAGCCGTACAAGGTCAGCAGGCAGAACAGGCCGGCCAGCGATTCCGCCCGCTGACTCACGTAGGTCACGGATTCGGTCTGCAGGGGATGCAACATCCAGATGCCCGCGACCGCGGCGGCCAACGGCAGTCGCGCGCCGCCGAAGTGCGGGCGCAGGCGAGGACGCTCCAGCGT
>JBOHXF010000383.1:0-4507 GCA_050737455.1 Opitutaceae bacterium
ACGGCCGTGTTTGCCTCTATCGCTCCGGACGGCGCCGAGTCGGTGGGCTTGGCCGCGACCGCAGCATCTGAGCTCTGGCGGGTGGGAGAATCAGGCATGGTCGTGCTCCGCGGACCGACTCGCCCGCTCATCGTAGTTCCGACGAGCGCCCTCATCCTCGACCGAGGCCAGTGGTGGGTTCTCGTTCAGGCCGGTCGCGGTACCCGCCGGCAGCCCGTCGTGCCGGGCCCGGTACGGGGATGGCAAACGTTCATCGAGAACGGACTGAATGTCGGGGATCAAGTCCTGGTTGAAAACGCTTATCTGGAGTTCCACCTCGGGATCTCCCGCCATTACCAGCCGCCCGATTAGGCCTTGGCGACGATGAGCGAGCCGAACCGAGTTGGGCGCCTTCTCCTCCGCCCGGCGCTTTGGATTTTGATCCTGGCCGCGGCGGTGACGTACGGGGTATACACGTTCATCTCGATACCGGTGGAAGTTCTTCCCCGGTTCGATTTTCCGCAGATCAGCGTCGTCGCGCACGAGCCCGGAGCGACGGCGGAAGAATCGGAAGGGCTGATCACCCGGCCCCTCGAAGGGCAGTTGCTGACGCTCCCCAATTTGGTGGCCGTGCGCTCCGTCATGGGAAACGGCACGGTCCGGTTCGCCATCCGCTTCGCGCAGGGAACGGACGTCCAGTCCGACCTTCAAGCGGTCAACGGGGCCATCGACCGCGCGCGGGGCGAACTCCCGCCGAACGTCGAGCCCGTTGCCGAGATCATGGGCAACGCCGTCAACGAGGTGGCTGACTATACGGCTCGAATACCCGCCGGCGTCGATCCGGTGGAGGTGGAACGCGATGTTCTCGCGAATATCGCGCCAGCCCTGCGCGCTTTGCCCGGCGTTCAACGGGTCGAGATCTACGGAGCGGGAGAGGAGGCGCTTTGGATTCAGCCCAACCTCGCAGCGCTGCACCGGTACGGAGTTTCGGTCACCGGTCTGGTCCAGGCGGTCAAAGACCAGGTGCTCATCAGGCCCGGAGGATACGTGACCCAGGGCCACATGGACGTGCTCATCGAGATGCGGAACCTCCCGGCGCACATCGCCGACCTCGAGTCATTGCCCGTTTCTGGCCCGCACGGACCGATTCCGCTCGGCGACTTGGCTCGGGTCGTGCGGTCGGGCATTCCGACCCACAACGCTGTCCTGTTCGACGGTCAGCCTGGAATTGCGCTCACGATATTGAAGCAGCCCGAAGCCTCGACCGTGCCCGTGACCGCCGCGGTGGAGCGGACCCTGGCCGCCACGCGGAGCGAACTCCCGCCTGGCGTCACATGGCTCCAGATTTACGACCAGGGGCATTTGGTGCACATCGTCGGCACCGATCTGGGGCGCAACCTTGTCATCGGGGGCGTGCTGGCCGTACTCGTGCTCTTCTGGGTCCTGGGAGCCGGCCGCGGCATTTGGATGCTGGCCGTCAGCCTTCCCCTATCCCTGCTGCTCGGGATCGCAGGCTTATATGCCGACGGGCAGAGCCTGAATCTCATGACCCTTGGCGCATTGACTGTGGCGGTCGGCCTTTTGGCGGACGACGGCATCCTTGTGCTTGAAAGCGTCTACCACTGTTGGGAACTAGGCGACGAACATTGGCCCGGGATTTGGCGGGGCGTCCGGCTCATCACGGTTCCCGACATCACCGGGTCGCTGACCAATATCGCGGTGTTCGTACCGTTGCTGTTCGTGGGCGGCTTGGCCGGCCTCTTTTTCATTCCCTTCGCCTCGGCGATGACATTCGCCCTGCTGGCTTCGCTTGTGGTTTCGCTTACGGTGATTCCCCTCGGTCTGGGATTCATCGGAGCCCGTCCGCATGCCGGAATGACGGGGGCGGGCCGACTGCTGGAGCGAGCGCGACGCGCGAACGAGCACCTCTTCAACCTCGTGATGTGCGGGCCACGTCTCAGCCTGGCGATCACGTTTGGGGTGCTGGCGCTCAGCCTGGCCGGCCTGGCCCTGGTCACGGTCAATTTCCTGCCGCTGCCCAACGAGGGCGTTCTCCTCGAAAGCTTCACGCTCCCGCCCGGCAGCTCGCTCTTGGAGGCGGAAGCAGCGGTTGGGCGAATGACCGGCCAAATCCTGCGCGACCCGGTGGCAGCCCATGTTTTCGCTCGCATTGGTTCGGCGTCGTCGACCGCGTACACCGAACCGTCCTACGCCGGAGAAATACAGATCGTCCTTAAGCCGGGCGTTGCGGTCAACAGCCTCGATGCCATCGGAAGGCGCCTCACCCGCGAGAGCCGCCTAACCGGTGTCCAGACCGCCATCGACACCCCAACGGTGGAGCGGGTGGGCGAAAGTCTCTCCGGTCTGCCTCAGCCCTTCGTTGTCCGGCTCTTCGGCAGCGATGTAACCCGCCTGCGCGCCTTGTCCGAACAGATCGCGACCCGGCTGCGCGCCACAGGTGGCGTGAGAGCCGTTTTCAATAATGACGCCTACCCGGTGAGCCAACTTGAAATCGTTCCCAAGCCTCCCGCGCTGGCCGCTCACGGCCTGACTCCGGCCGGTCTGTACGAACAGGTTCAGCCGTTGCTCGCGGGGGAAATCGTGGCGCGGCTCCCGGAGGGCAACGTCCCGCTGAACCTCTACTTCCGCCTGGCAGACGCTCCGCAACGGACCATCCACGGCCTCGAACGACTGCCGATCCGGACGGAGGGCTGGACGCCGCTCGGCGCTTTGGCCGACGTGAAGCTCGTCACAACACCGAATCAAATCCGCCATGTCGATGGGGCGCGCGCCCTGGAAATCCTGGTCACGCCGACCGGGCTGGGCGGCATCTCGAAGGCTAAGCAGGCTGTGGCCAATGTGCCCCTTCCGTCGGGCTACCGAGTTGAGTTTGGCGGGCTCTATGCCGAGCTGATTCGAGCCGGCGCCGGCCTCGCCGTGGCGGCCGTGGCGGCGTTCGTTCTCATGGTGGGCATCCTCGTCCTGCAGTTCGACGGGTTCCTGATTCCGGGACTGCTTCTGCTCGAAATCCCGCTTGCCGTCATGGGCGGGGCGCTCGCCTTGGTTGTCACGCGCGTGGGCCTCAACGCGACGGGAGTCATCGCATTCATCACCCTGATCGGGATCGGGCTCGCTCACGGGATCGTGCTCCTGGACCGCGCCCGCCGCAACGAAGCGGAGGGCATGCCGGTGGAGGAGGCGATCCGCGAGGCGATCCGCGTCCGGTTTCGTCCCATCGTCCTGACAACCCTCACGGCAGCGCTCGGGATGCTGCCCACGGCGCTGGGTTTCGGCCAGGGCGCCGCCCCCGAACAGGGCCTGGCGATCGTCATCTTCGGGGGGGTCCTTTGGAGCGCGGTCCGCAGCACCAACCTGATTCCCGCACTGTATCTCTACTGGCGGCGGAAGCAGATCGCGAAAGGACAAGTCCATGCCGCTGATGCTTGAGCTCTTACACCGGAGCTCAGGTTGCGGAAGCGCTTTCGCCGCGCTGCTCCTTGTCTCCGGCTGCCAAAGCTACCGCTCGGAGCCGCTGCCGGCCGCGAGCGATCTGAGCGCCGCCCCTGCGCTGACTTTGCCCGCAACCTGCTTCCAACTGCCGGGGCTTCCGCCGCATCCCGTCGACATGACCGATGGCCTTGACGTCACGACCGCGATGACCTTGGCCGTGGCTGACGATCCGGACTTGGTGGCCGCGCGAGCCCAAGCCGGCGTTGCCGACGCTCAGGTTCTGGAAGCGGGCCTCCTGCCGGACCCAAAATTGTCTGGCGGGATGTCGCGGTCGACAATGTTCACCGGTTACGACGCCGCCTTGAGCGAGAACCTGCATGCGCTCGTCACGCGCGGCGCGGCCAAGGCGGCGGCGCAGGCCGCCCGCGGACAAGTGAACCTGCAGATTCTCTGGCAGGAGTGGCAGGTGGCCGAGAGAGCGGGCGAGCTATTCATCCAGCACGGGATGGACGCGCGGCTGGAGGCGCTGCTAAAGCCTGACCGCGACCTCTTGGAGCGGCAGGCACGCGCCGAGAGCAGGGCATTCCAGCGGGAAGACGCGACCGCCGCGGCGGCGGCCCTCGCCGCCAAGATGTTGGCGGATGCCGACGAAAACTTGCGCCAGATCGAGCTGGATCGGAACCATGCCGATCATGAGCTGAAGGCGCTGCTGGGCCTACGCCCGGATGCCCGACTTAAGCTAAGGGAAACGCGAGAGACGCCCGTTCCTCTGTCCGAGGAGCAGTTCGGCCGGGCGCTGGCCAACTTGCCGGCGCGCCGGCCCGACCTCCGGGCGCTCCAAGCGGGATATGAGAGCCAGCAGCAGCGGCTTCGGGAAGCCGTGCTGGCCCAATTCCCCGCCATCGACGCGGGACTCGAAAAGGCCCGCGACGCGGACGAAGGCGTTTCGAGCGTCGGCTTCACGGTAAACGTCACCCTGCCCTTGTTCAATCGGAACCGTGGCCAGATCGCCATTGAGCGCACCACCCGCGCAGCGCTGCGCAAGGCTTATTCGGCTCGGCTCGACCAGGCCGTCAGC
>JBOHXF010000384.1:0-10901 GCA_050737455.1 Opitutaceae bacterium
GGGGGACCTGCTATTCAATCTGGACCGGGCGCGCGCGGCCGTCGGCGAAGGGCGGCCGTTCGTTCTCGTGGAGGGCCAGCTCGACGCCCTGCGCTGCTGGAGCGTGGGCCTCAAGACCGCGGTTGCGCCCCAGGGTACCGCGCTCACCGACGCCCAGGTTAACCTGCTGCGACGCTACCACCCGCAGGTCGAATGTCTTTTCGACAGCGACCCGGCCGGGCAGAAGGCGGCCCTGCGCCTGTTGCCGCTCGCCTTGCGGGCCGGCGTCGAGGTTCGCTTCCTGCGCTCGCCCGGGGAGGGCAAGGTCGATCCCGACGTGCTCTTCCTGGAAAAGGGACTTGCCGCCTACGACGAGCTTCGGCGTGACGCCCGGAGCGCGATGGCGTTCGCCTGCGAGGCCGCAACAACGGTCAGCGGAGGGGACGGGGCCGAGAGGAAGAACCGGGCCGCCCAAGCCGTGCTCGACATCGTCGCCGCGGCCGAAAGCGAGGTGATCCGCGCGGAGTTTCTCGCCGAAGCGGCCCGCCACCTCCGGTTGTCCCCGACCGCCCTCGAAGCGGATTTCCGACGGCTCGTGGCGCGCCGCGCACGCTTCGGGCACGCGGCCCACGCCCGCGAGCCGTCCGCCCCGAGCGTCGATTCCCGTCCCCCCGGCGGCCCAGCGGAGCACGCGACCCCGGAGCGCGACCTTCTGACGCTCCTTCTTCACTTCGGCTCGATCGGCAGGCCCCTGAGCGCCGCCCTGCCGCACGACTGGATCGATGGAGCCGATCCCGCGGGAGCCCTCCTTAACCGCATTCTCGGCGAATACGAGCAGGGTCACTCGGTCGATCGCGCGCAGCTCGACGTCCTCCTGGAAACGGCGGAGGAGAAGGCGCTTGCGGCTTCCCTGCTGTTCGAGCCGCCCCGAGTCGACGATCCGGTCAAGATCGCCCATGAGGGGCTGGCCAAATTGCGCGACCGGGCCCTCCTGCCGCGCCTGCGAGAAATTGAACTTGCGTTAGCCAGTGCGTCGGGAAACAGTATAATTGACCCGAAATCGCTCCTGACCGAGAAGCTGAGCCTGCAACGCCGATTGCGACAGCCCGTCGCGCTGGCCCTAGCGGGGTGAGGCTTCTCTTTTTTTCATTATTCCTTCCTACATGCCGCGCAAGTCCAAGTCTCCCGCCACCGAAAAGTCCGAGGCCGTTGAAGCGGTCCTCGCCCGCCCGCCCGCGCCCGCCGACGCCGCGGAGGGGGGCGACGCCGAGGGCGGCGGCGCTCCGGCGGGAATCAACGAGAAGATCCGCCAGCTCATCCGGCTGTCGAAGGAGCAGGGGTACCTGACGTTCGACGACATCAACGAGGCTCTGCCGGAATCGGTCGAGAACCAGGAGGAAATTGACAATGTCCTTTCGATTCTCCAGAATCTGGAGATCGAGATCCTCGAGCCCGACCAGGTCGAGGACTACAAGCAGCGCCAGGAGGAGGCGGAGGAGGAGGAGTCGCGCACTTCGCAGAACGACATCCTCGACGACCCCGTCCGGATGTACCTCAAGCAGATGGGCCAGGTGCCTCTGCTCACGCGCGAGCAGGAGGTGGAGATCTCCAAGCGGATCGAGTCGGCCGAGTTGAAGGCGCAGGAGGCGCTGTTCCAGGCCGCCATCGTCGGCCGGTTCATCGCGGCGCTCGGAGCCAAGCTTCTGAGCCGCGAGGAGCGGTTCGACCGGATCGTCATCGACAAGAAGATCGAGAGCCGCGACGCGTATTTCAAGGGGCTGCCGAAGCTCGTCGAGGCGACCGCGAAGGCCGAGGCGTCCGTCGCCGGCGCCTGGGAGGAGGCCGGCCGGGCGCGGTCCGATGCCGAGCGCAAGAAGGTCCTCTCCAAGTTCAGGAAGCGGGAAAACGCCCTGCGCGCCCATTTCGCGAAATTCTATTTCAAGCTCAAGGTCTACGAGGAGTACCTCGACCAGCTCTGGCCCGTCCTCGAAGACGCCGAAGCGCTCTTCGGACAACTTGAGCGCGCGAAACACCCCAAGACCAAGAAGGACGCCGCGATCGACCCCAAGTCGGTCAACTCGCGCCTGCGCCGGATCGAGCTCGAGCAGCGCGTCGCGCCGCAGCAGCTCCTGGAAGTCGTGCGGCAGACCCAGGTCCACATCCGCGAGGCGCACAAGGCCAAGACGGAAATGGTGGAGGCCAACCTGCGCCTGGTGATCTCGATCGCGAAGAAATACACCAACCGCGGCCTGTCCTTCCTCGACCTCATCCAAGAGGGCAACATGGGCCTCATGAAGGCCGTGGAGAAGTTCGAGTACCGCCGCGGCTACAAGTTTTCCACCTACGCCACCTGGTGGATCCGGCAGGCCATCACCCGCTCCATCGCCGACCAAGCGCGGACCATCCGGATCCCGGTCCATATGATCGAGACCCTGAACAAGGTCATGCAGGTGCAAAAGCAGCTCCTGCAGGAGTACGGCCACGAACCGACGCCCGAGGAGGTGGCCGACGAGATGAACCTCCCGGTCGAACGCGTGCAGTCGATCATGAAGATGGCGCAGCAGCCCATCTCGCTCCAATCGCCCGTGGGCGACGGCGACGACACGAATTTCGGCGACTTCATCGAGGATAAGTCGGCGGAGAACCCGTACGACATGACCGCCTACTCGCTGCTCCGGGAGAAGATCATCGACGTGCTGGACACGCTCACCGAGCGCGAGCGGCGGGTCCTTTCGCTGCGATTCGGCCTTCTGGACGGCTACAGCCGCACCCTCGAGGAGGTGGGCAAGCAGTTCAAGGTGACCCGTGAGCGCATTCGCCAGATCGAGGCCAAGGCGCTGCGCAAGATGCGGCATCCGACCCGCATCCGCCAGCTCCACGGCTTTTTTGACGCGGAGCAGATCGATAACGCCCAGAACCTTATGAAAGTGGCCGCCACCGCGCGGCCCCATCCCGGAGCCGCCATCGCCCTTGCGCACCACGCGGCCGAGGCGGAGCATTCGAACTGAGCGGGCCGTTTGCCCTTGCCACCCCGCGCGATCGGGATAACTTGGCGGCATGTCTCTTTCGGCCGCGTTTGCTCCGCTCGCCCTGTTCAATTTCGGCGGGAGCGAACTGCTGATCGTTCTGCTGATCATCCTCGTCCTGTTCGGGGGAGCCAAGCTGCCGTCGCTCGCGCGCGGCCTCGGGCAGTCGATCAAGGAATTCAAGAAGGCCTCCCACGAGGAGGACGCCGAAGGAAAGACCGGTACGCCGCCGGAAGCCGGCGCCGCGTCCGAATCGAAGAAAGCGGAGCCCGCGAACACACCGCACGGCTCGAACTGAGCCGGTCCGCGGGGGGGCTTCACACAGGGGCGTACGCCCGGCGTTGGGCGTTGACACCGGCGCGCGCGGTCGATTTTGTGCCGGACGGCGGGAACACCCCACGGTCCCCAGCGCTGAATCCTCCATGGCCAATCTTCTCGGTTATTTTTCGAACGACATCGGAATCGACCTGGGCACCGCCAACACGCTGGTTTATGTGAAAGACAAGGGGATCGTCCTGCGCGAACCCTCCGTCGTAGCGCTCGACACCGTCACGCGGAAGGTCCGCGCGGTCGGCGAGGACGCCAAGCGGATGCTAGGCCGCACGCCCGGCAACATCACAGCGATCCGTCCGATGAAGGACGGCGTCATCGCCGATTTCGACGTCACGGAGGCCATGCTCCGCTACTTCATCCAGAAGGCGAGCCAGAGCTTCCGAGCCCCGCCCCGCGTCGTGATCGCCATTCCTTCGGGCATCACCGCGGTCGAAAAACGCGCCGTGATGGATTCGGCGACGCATGCCGGCGCCCGCAAGGTCATCACCGTGCCCGAACCCATGGCCGCCGCGATCGGGGTCGGCCTGCCCATCGACGAGCCCGCGGCGAACATGATCGTGGACATCGGCGGCGGCACCACGGAAATCGCCATCATCTCGCTCAACGGCATCGTGTTCTCCCGGTCCATCCGCGTGGCGGGCGACGAGTTGGACACCGCGATCATCAATTACATGAAGCGGGCCTACAACCTTCTCATCGGGGAACGCACCGCCGAGGAGATCAAGATCACGGTGGGGTCCGCCTATCCGCTGGACGAGGAGCTCACCATGGAGGTGAAGGGGCGCGACTCGGTGGCCGGTCTGCCCAAGACCATCCACATCACCTCCCAGGAAATCCGGGAGGCCCTCGCCGACACGGTCGCCGCAATCGTGGACGCGGTGCGCAGCACGCTCGAACGGTGTCCGCCCGAGCTGTCGGCCGATCTGGTCGACCGCGGGTTCGTGATGGCCGGCGGCGGCTCGCTGATCCGCGGCATCGACCGGCTGCTCAGCGACCGGACCGGCCTGCCGGTGACCGTGGCGGACGATCCCCTTTCCGCGGTGGCGAATGGAACCGGGGCGGTTCTGAACGACCTGTCCTGGCTGATGCAAAACGTCTAGGCGCGGCGCGGACGTTTGGGTTTGTGTGGGCGCCTCCGGCGCGAACAATCCGCCCATGCGCTTCGCCCAGGCACGCCCGTTCGCGACGCTCGGCGCCCTCGTCGCGGCCTGGCTGATCGTGCCGACGGCGATCAAGGCGTTCCTGCGCGCGAGCTTCTTCGACCTCACGGCTCCGATCACCGTCACCGCCTCGCACCTGCGCGACCTGCAGGAGTATTGGGGGCTGACCTTGCACAGCAAGCGCCAGCTCATCGAAGCCGGGCGGGATCTCGCGCGCGTCAACGCCTCGTACGCTTTCTCGGCGGAGCAGGGGGAGGAGCTGCGCAGGGAGATCCGCCGCCTCCACATAGCGCTCCGGATGCCGCCCCTGCCCGGCTACAGGTTCGAAGCCGCCCGCGTGGCTCAGCGCGACTTCACCTCATGGTGGCAGCGCATGGTCATCCGCAAGGGCTCGGACTACGGTATTCCGGTCGGAGCGCCGGTCGTCTACTCCGGAGGGGTGGTGGGCCGGGTCACGGAAGTGCATGCGGACACCTCGGTGGTCGAACTGATCAGCAATCCCGGCGTGCGGCTCGCCGCCTTCTTCGAGGGGGACACCCGGCCTGTCTCGTTCCAGGGCGGCGACAATCCCGCGTTCGGGCCGGCGCGGGGCCTGCTGGAGTTCGTCCCGCGCGACATCCAGGCGAGCGCGGACGCGCCGCGGCGCCTGGTCACTTCGGGTCTCGGCGGTGAATTCCCCGCCGGCCTCCTGATCGGCGAGGTCGTGGAGGTCGAGGCCAGCCCGGACGGCCGATTCCAGACGGGGGTCGTTGCGCTCGATCCGCGGCTCTCCGATCTCACGGAGGTCACCGTGCTCGTGCCGGTCCCGGCCGGCTCCCTGGCCGCCGCGCAAATCGGCGCGCCCTGACCCATGCGCCCCGGCGTCGTCCTTTTCGGCACCCTGGTCCTGCTCTGGGCCCTCGTCGAGCAGGCGAACCACCTGATCGCGCCCCTCCACATCTCCCTGTTCCTCGGCGGGCTCTACCTCACCTACGCGGCGCTCGTTTTCCCGCCGCGAATCGCCGGTCCGGTCGTCTTCCTCGCCGGGCTCGTGTGCGACGCCAACGGTTTCCTGCCGTTCGGCACCGAAGCGTTCCTCTTCCTCGGGGCGCAGACGCTTCTTGCGCACCAGCGCGATAGGCTGCCCCACGAGGACACCCTCGGCCGGGTCGCGATTGCGTGGCTGTGCAACCTCGTTCTCTTCCTTGCGATCAGCCTCGTGCGCGCCGATCACGCTCCCCTCCTGCGCGCCTATTGGACCCGCGCGGCCGCCGATCTGGTCGTCTCCCAGCTCGTGCTTGCGTTCACGGCGCCCTGGTTCTTCGCGCTCCAGTCGGCCGCCCTGGACCGCGCCGGCGGCACCTCGTTTCGGCGGCTTTGAGCCCCTCGCCAACCGATGCCGGAACTCTCCGATCTTCCGAACGAACGCTCTCCGGAGCCGCTGGTCGCCTCCCACCAGGCGCTCGATGCCCGGATCGTCAGCCTGTACTTCATCGTGGGTCTCGCGCTTGCCGTGCTCGCGGCAGGCGCCGCGTACCGCCAGCTTGTCCAGAACGGCGCATTCGGCGAATCCGAGCGCCTGCAGCAGGAGCGGCGCGTCCTCTACCCGGGTCCGCGTGGCCGGATCTTCGACCGGGACGGCCGGCTGCTCGTCGGCAACGCCTCGCGGTTCTCGGTCGTCCTCTACCTCGACGAGCTCCAACCCGAATTCCAGCGCGAGGCCGCGCGAGTCCGCGTGAATTTCCGCAAAAGCGGCGAAGGCGACATCACCTGGGGCGACGTCATGGAGATCGCGCAGGTCGCCGTCGTCCGCCGGTACTTCGAGCGGATCAACCGTCTGCTGGGCCGAAGCGGCACCCTCGACGTGTCGCAGCTCAAGCGGCATCTGCGCGAGCGGCTGCTCCTGCCCTACACCCTGATGAGCGACCTGTCAGCCCGGGAATTCGCGCGGTTGCTCGAACAGCTTCCCGTCAAGTCCCCGCTCCAGATCTACGTCGATTCGGTGCGCACCTATCCGTACGGGTCGGCGGCGTCCCATGTCCTCGGATACGTCGGCCGCGAGGACAACGTCGGGGCCGAGGGCTTCCCCGGCTCCGATCTGATGACCTTCAAGATGGAGGGGACCGTGGGCAGGGACGGGCTGGAGAAGGAGTTCGACCGCGAGCTCCAAGGAGAAGCCGGCGGAGCGATCTATCGGGTCAGCCCGGCGGGCTTCCGCGTCAATCCGCCCGTGTTTCAGCTCGCGCCGAAGCCCGGGCACGACCTCGTCACCTCGCTCGACATCGATCTCCAGCAGGTGGCAGAAAGGGCGATAGGGGACCGGGCCGGAGCCGCCGTGGCCCTTGACGTGCGCACGGGCGAGGTGCTGGTGTTCGCGAGCAAGCCCGATTACGACCTCAACCGTTTCCCCCGCGATCCCGCCGCGGTCGCCGAGGCGACCCGGACCAGCGCATGGAACGACTACGCCGATTCCGGCGCCGGCCGGTTCGCGCCCGGCTCAACCTTCAAGATCGTCGTGTCGATCGCGGGCCTGCTGTCCGGCCGTTTGGATCCGACGGACACGTCGGTGGACTGCGAGGGCCGCGTGCGCATCGGCAACCGCTGGTTCTCCTGCGATAACGGCGAAGGCCATCATGGCAGACTCGACTTGGCCGAAGCCATCGCCCAGAGTTGCGACATCTATTTTTACGAGCACGGCCTGCGGATCGGCCCGCAGCTCATCACGGACGAGGCGCGCCGCTTCCGGCTCGACCAGCCGACGGGAATCGAGCTGCCGGGAGAGGATCACGGGCTCATTCCCGACCCCGCCGCCCAGTTGAAGGAGACCGGGACCGCCTGGACTCCCGGAGAGACGGCCAACATCTCCATCGGACAGGGCGCGATCGCCGTGACCCCCCTTGAGATGGCCTGTTTCGTGGCGTCCGTCGCACGCGGCCAGGTCTGGACCAGGCCCACCCTCCTCCACGATCCCAACCGCCCCGAGCAGCACACGCCATCCATCGGACTTACGCCGGAACAGCGGGCGGTGCTGCTGGAAGGCATGGAGGGGGTCACTACCGATGGCACGGCGTCGATCCTCACCACGGTCCCGTTGGAACGCATTCCCGGCGTCCGCAT
Source organism: Opitutaceae bacterium (assembly GCA_050737455.1). GTDB lineage: Bacteria > Verrucomicrobiota > Verrucomicrobiia > Opitutales > Opitutaceae > Palsa-1447. Next base: position 7,595 of record JBOHXF010000384.1, read on the forward strand.
CGCGGGAAAGACCGGAACGGCGCAGCACGGCCACGGGCTCGACGTCGCGTGGTTCATCTGCTTCGCGCCGATCGAACACCCCGAGATCGCGGTGGCCGTGGCGCTCCAGGGCGACACCCCGGGGGAGACCTACGGCGGCGGTCGCGAAGCGGCGCCGGTCGCCGACGCCATCCTGCGAGCCTACTTTGCCAAACGGCGGGCGGCTACCGCGACAGGATCTCCAGCAAGCGCGCAAACATCCGGTTCACCTTCCGCTGGTTCGATTTGACGAAGTCCTGAAAATTGCCGAAATCGACCTGCGTGCCCTCCAGGCCGTTCGCGTAATTGTCGACCATGGCGAGGCTGTTGTAACGCAGGCCGATCTCCCCGCAGAGGTCCGCCTCGTGAGCAGCCGTCATCCCCACGACGTCGCCCCAATTGCGGACGATCCGCACCTCGGCCTGCGTCTCGAACCGCGGCCCGCGCATCTGCACGTAGATCTTGCCCGTAAGGACGTCGAATTCCGGCGCCAGGCCGGCGACGATCTGCGGCATGAGCGTGTTGGCGATGCCGGCGGTCCCCCCGCGCAATTCCTGATCGAAGAAGGTCGCCGGCCCTTGCTGCAGGTTCACGTAGTCGCTGCACGACACAAGGGTTCCCGGCGGCAGGTCCGCCTTGAGCGAGCCCACCGAATTGAGGGACACGACCTCCCGGTGGCCCAGATCCGCCAGCGCGCGGATGTTCGCGCGATGATTGATCGCGTGCGGCGGAAGCGGCGCGCCGAAGCCGTGGCGGTTGACGAGGACGAAATCCCCGCGGGCCTTGTACCGCACCTCGCCGTACGCCGTGGCCGCGGCACGGCTCTCCCAGGACGCGAACAGCTCGGAGTTGACGATGCTCGTGCCGCTGACGAAGGCGACCTTCATCGGGCCTGTTCGAGGCCGCGGGCCAGCTCCAGGTCTTTGGCGGTGATCTTCCCGCCGGCATGGTGCGTCGTCAGGCGCACCGCGACTTCATTGTAGCTGTTCGACCAATCGGGATGGTGGTTGAGCGCCTCGGCCGCGAAGGCGGCGCGCGTCATGAACGAGAAGGCATGCCGGAAATCGGCGAATTCGAAGGTCTTTTCCAGCCGGTCGCCGCGCCGGGCCCATCCGGGGAGCCCAGCGAGCGCGGTTTCGATTTCTTTGTCGGAAAGAGGGTTGTCCATGGGGACAATATGGCCGTCCGAAAGCCTTTCGGCAATCGAAACACTTGCTCTTGCCTCTCCGGGCGGACCCGGATCAGCCTACCGGGGATATTTTCATGCCGTCGTCCGATTCCGAGCCCCCTCCGCCCCGAGTGCCCCGACACGTGGCGATCATCATGGACGGCAATGGTCGCTGGGCGAAGCAGCGCGGCCTCCCGCGGCTGGAAGGGCACCGCCGCGGCGTCGAGACCGTCCGGAAGATCACCTACGCCGCGCGCGACCTTGGGGTGCGCATGCTGACCTTGTACGCCTTCTCGATCGAGAACCAGCAGCGCCCGCCCGACGAGGTGGGCGGCCTCATGGGCCTGCTTGAGTTCTACCTCAAGAAGGAGCTCCAGACGTTCGTCCGCGACCGCGTGCGCCTGCGGACGATCGGGCGGATCGACGAGCTGCCCGGCGGCGTCCAGCGGCTGCTCCGCGACACGGCCGAGGCGACGCGCGCATTCGACGAGTACACGCTCGTCCTCGCCTTGAACTATGGCGCGCGCAGCGAGATCGTCGACGCGGCCCGCAGTTACGCGGCGGCGATCGCCGCCGGCCGCGAGAAGCTCAACGACGGGTCCTGGGCGACGTTCAAACGCTATCTTTACACGGGGGACATGCCCGACCCGGATCTCGTGATCCGGACCTCCGGCGAGACCCGCGTCAGCAACTTTCTCCTTATGCAGGCCGCCTACGCCGAATTCGTGTTCACCCCCGTACTCTGGCCGGATTTCTCGCGGGAGGATCTTGCCGCAGCCATCGCCGAATACGGCCGGCGCGAGCGCCGCTACGGCCTCACCAGCGAGCAAGTGAAGCCCGCGCCCGCCGTCCAGTAACCCGCCCATCGCCGTGGCCCGCCGCGTCCTCAGCACCGTGCTTCTCTGGGGCGTGGTGTTCGTCGTCGTATGGTATTTTCGGACAAAGGGCGCCGTGGCCGCCTTGGCCGTGATCTCCGGCCTTACGCTCCGGGAGTTCTACCGCCTCCAGGACGCCGCCGGGCGGGCGCCGTTTCACCGCCTGGGCATCGTCTTCGGCGTCTGGCTGACCGCCGCTCCCTACCTGGAATACTGGTCCCACGGAGCGTGGCCCGCGCATCCCATCCTCGCTCTGGCCGCGGTGATCTTCGCCTTGCGCATCCTAAGCGAGCGCCGGCCCGAGCAGCGCGCCGACGCGCTCTGCTCGACCCTGTTCGGCCTGATTTACGTGTCGCTGCTTCTACAGTATCTGGTCCGGATGGCGACGCCGGCTCCGGGCGACGTCCTATCGGCCAACGGGCGGATCATTCTCGTGGTCTGGACCGTGGCGGTCGCGAAGTTCTGCGACACCGGAGCCCTCCTTTGCGGGTCGGCGTGGGGGCGCCACCGGATGGCTCCGAACATCAGCCCGAAGAAAACATGGGAGGGCGTGGCGGGCGGGGTCGCAGCCTCGGTGATTGTCGGCGCGTTCATCGCCTGGTGCGCGAAAGGCTGCCTCGGAGCATTTCTGACGCCGGGCCGCGCCGCGCTGATCGCCCTGCCGATCGCCGCCGCCGCCATCGTTTCGGACTTGATCGAGTCGGTGCTGAAGCGCCAGGCGGCCCGGAAGGATTCCGGCCGGGGCATACCCGGCATCGGGGGAATCTTCGACGTGACGGACAGCCTGCTGCTGACCGCGCCTGTCGCCTACGTCTTCCTGGGCTTCCGTTGACGCGATGAAACCCCCTTCCCTTCCGGGCCGGACGGCCCCGCGCAGGCGCATTGTGCTCCTCGGCGCCACCGGCTCGATCGGCGAAAACGCCCTGCGGGTCCTGCGGACGCACCCCGACCGGCTCGAACTGGCGGGAATCGCCTCGCGAACCCGCGCCGCCAAGCTCGCCGAAATCGCGCGGGAATTCAGCGTCCGGCACGTGGCGCTCCACGACGAAGCCGCGTACGCGGAGGCTCGGCGTTCGCCCGACATGTTCCCGGCCGGCACCCGGCTCTACGGGGGGCCCGCCGGCCTCGCGGAGCTGGCCTGCCTGCCGGAAGCGGACACGATCCTCGTCGCCGTGGTCGGGACCGCCGGTCTCGAGCCGGCGCTGGCCGCCCTCGCCGCCGGCAAGACGCTCGCCCTGGCGAGCAA
>JBOHXF010000385.1:0-1772 GCA_050737455.1 Opitutaceae bacterium
CGCCGGCGGCGGCATCCTCCGGATCGAGATCGCCCCGGATGGCGGCCCCGCGGGCGCGCCGAAACGGGTCTCGGACCGCCCGCGGGCCTGCTTCTTTCTCGCGGCGCACCCCCGCCGTCCCGTCCTCTACGCGGTCGATGCGGCCAATGGCTCGCTCGAGGCCTACGCGGCGGACCGCGACGGCTCGCTGCGGCTGCTCGCCACCCGGGACTATTCCCGGGCGGCGCCCTGCCACATCGCGGTGGATCCCCGCGGCCGGTTCGTGTTGATCGCGCAATACCGGGGCGGCGTCCGGCTGCTGCCGCTGGGAAGCGTTGGCGGCCTGAACGGAGAAGACCGCGCCCTGCGCTTCCCGGACCTCGGCTCCGACGGAGCCCGGCCGGCCGGCTCCCGGCCGCACGGGGTGACGTTCGACGCCGGCGGCCGGATGGCCTATGTCTGCGATCTTGGTCTGGATCGAATCTTCGGTTTCCGCCGACGGTCCGGCGCCGCCGGGTTGGAGCCGGATGCCGAGGCGACGGTATCCGCGGCTCGAGGCGCCGGCCCCCGTCACCTCGCGCTCAGCCCGGACGGCGGCTTGGCCGCGGTGGTCAACGAACTCGATAACACGCTCGGCACCTACCGGGTGGATCGCTCGTCCGGCCGGCTCGCGCCCGCCGACGTCAAGGCGCTCCTTCCGCCGGGGTTTTCGGGGACGAGCTGGGCGGCCGAGGCCGCCTTCCATCCCTCGGGCACCGTCTGCTATGCGAGCAACCGCGGCCACGAATCCCTGGCGGCGCTCGCCGTCGATCCGCAGTCCGGCCGCCTCGGCCCGCCGCGCTGGATCGACGCCGGAGGAGCCCGTCCGACGCATTTCGTCTTCAATCCGGCCGGCGACCGGCTGTGGGTCGCGAACGAAGACTCGAATTGCCTGGCGACGGGCGCGGTCGATCCGCGGACCGGCCGTCCGGAGGGTCCGCTCCATCGTCTCGCGGCGCCGAGGCCCTCCTGTCTGCTGCTCTGGCCGTTCTAGCCTGCATCCAGACAGCAACACAAAACCGGTGAAAGTGGGCCAAGACCCCCGAGCTCAAACGACCGAAGGCGATCAAACTGCGCTTTGAGCACAGCGCTGGGAGCCTGAGGCCATTAACGCTGAGGAGATTGGCCAAGATTCGCCGCAGTCGGGATGCATGCAGGCTAGCCCACCCGGGGCCATTCCCACCAGCGGTGAAAGGCGGCTTCGGCGAGAGGCGCGCTCGAGGACAACAGAGGCCTGCCCTCCAGCGAACAGTCGTAGCGGCATACGGCCGCTCGCAGGTCGGGTCCGCCAAAGGGAAGTTCGACCTCGATCCGCCAGCCTCGGGGCCCGACCGAGGTCGCGGTGCGGCACCAGCCTTCGTCCTCCACCATGAAATCCTCCAGGCGGGCCCCGCCGAGTCGAATCGAAGCCAGGCCATCGAGAGGCCAATCCAGTTGCAGCCGCCGATTTTCCGGGGTCACGTGCAATTCGACGTAGCGGTCCTCCCGGTATTTCAGGAAAATCTCGCAGACCGAGCCGAGCCGCCACATCCGCTCGTTCAGCCGCACGGCCCGATTGTGCGGCGACGCTTCCGCCAGGGTCGTGACGAATCGCACCGACTGCGCGCCTCGCCGGATGCTCGTCCATCCCGGCCGGAATCCCGCCTCGGCTCCCGCCGCGCCGCGCCAGTGCTGGCGAAACGGCGTCCAACTCCCGGACCATCCCGAGTGCCTCACCGCGCGGTCCTGCCGGGCCGGCGCGCACGCTCCGGCGG
>JBOHXF010000386.1:0-3292 GCA_050737455.1 Opitutaceae bacterium
GCCGGATGCTGATCAACCTGCGGCCGCGGGACGATCGCCGGGCGACGGCGATGCAGATCATCCGGCGGCTCCAGGCGGAGACGGCGGACGTGATCGGCATCTCCCTTTACATGCAGCCGGTGCAGGACCTGACGATCGACGACCGGATCAGCCGGACCCAGTACCAGCTCATGCTGGAGAGCGCCGATCCGGACGCGCTTGCCAAATGGGTGCCGATTCTCACCGGCCGGCTGAACCAGGATCCGGCGCTCGCGGACGTGGCGAGCGACCAGGCCCAGCGGGGCCTGGCCGCCTACGTCGACGTGAACCGGGACACGGCGGCGCGGTTCGGCATCACGGCCGCGACCGTCGACAACGCCCTGTACGACGCTTTCGGACAACGCATCGTCTCGACGATTTTCACCCAATCCAACCAGTACCGGGTGATCATCGAGGCCGACCCGAAGCTTCAGCAGTCCCCGGCTTCCATCGGGCGCATTTATGTGCCGTCCGCGGCCGGAGGCCAGGTGCCGCTGGCGGCCATCGCCACAGTCAGTGTGACGACGGAGCCCCTGCTCATCAATCATCTGGGGCAGTTTCCGGCCAACACGATTTCGTTCAACATCCCGCACGGAGGCTCGCTCGGCGAGGCGGTGGACAGCATCCGCCGGGTCGAACGGGAGGTCGGGCTGCCCGCGAGCATCATCACGAGCTTCCAGGGCGCGGCATCCGCGTTCGAGGCGTCGCTGTCGAACGAGCTCTTCCTGATTCTCGCCGCGGTCATCGTGGTCTACATCATCCTCGGCGTCCTGTACGAGAGCTTCATCCACCCGATCACGATCCTTTCGACGCTGCCGTCGGCGGGAGTGGGCGCGCTCCTGGGGCTCATGGTGACCGGACAGGATCTCGGCGTGATCGGGATCATCGGGATAATCCTCCTGATCGGGATCGTGAAGAAGAACGCGATCATGATGATCGACTTCGCCCTCGACGCCGAGCGGAACGGCGGCCTCGCGCCGCGGGACGCGATCTACCAGGCCTCTCTCCTGCGCTTCCGTCCCATCCTCATGACGACGATGGCGGCGTTGCTGGGCGCCGTGCCTTTGATGCTGGGCCGCGGCACCGGTTCGGAGCTTCGGACCCCGCTCGGCATCACGATCGTCGGCGGCCTGATCGTGAGCCAGGTGCTGACGCTCTTCACCACGCCCGTGATCTACCTCGTCTTTGACCGGCTCGCGCGCCGGCTTCGGGCTCCCGAGGGAGCCCGGACCTTCTCGGCCGAAGCCAAGGAGGCCGGAGCGTGAACCTGTCCGAGCCGTTCATCCGGCGACCCGTCGCGACGACGCTCCTGACCATCGGCCTTGGCCTGGCCGGCCTGGCGGCGTATTTCCACCTGCCGGTTTCGCCGCTGCCGCAGGTCGACGTCCCGGTGATCACGGTCTCGGCCAACATGGCGGGCGCGAGCCCGGAGACGATGGCGGCCAGCGTCGCGACCCCGCTCGAGCGGCACCTGGGCGCGATCGCCGACGTGAACGAAATGACCTCTTCGAGCTCGGTCGGCTCGACCCGGATCGTGCTGCAATTCGGGGCGGACCGCAATATCGACGGAGCGGCGCGGGACGTGGAGGCGGCCATCAATGCGGCGCGGGCCGATCTACCCGCGGCGCTGCGCAGCAATCCCAGCTACCGGAAGGTCAATCCGAGCGACCAGCCGATCATGATCCTCGCGCTCACCTCGCGGACGATGAGCCAGGGCCAGCTTTACGATGCGGCGGCGACCGTGCTCGAGCAGAAGCTCTTGCAGACGACCGGGGTCGGCGACGTCCAGGTCGGAGGCAGTTCGCTCCCCGCGGTGCGGGTCGAGCTGAACCCGACCGCGCTCTTCAAGTACGGAATCGGGATGGAGGACGTCCGTGCCGCACTGTCGACCGCCAACGCCAACAGCCCAAAGGGGGCGGTGGAGAACGCGTCGAACCGCTGGCAGATCTACAGCGATGATCAGGCGCGCAACGCCGACCAGTACCGCAACCTGATCGTGGCCTACCGCAACGGCGCCCCCGTCCGACTGAGCAACGTGGCGACGGTCGCGGACTCGGTCGAGGACATCCGCAATCTCGGCATCTCCCACGGCCAGCGCGCCATCATCATCACGGTCTACCGGCAACCCAACGCCAACATCATCCAGACGGTCGATCGGATTCGCGCCATGCTCCCGGCCTTGCAGGCGTCGATCCCCGCCGCGGCGGAGCTCTCGCTGGTGGAGGACCGCAGCGTCACGATCCGCGCCTCCCTCCGCGCAGTCGAGGAGGCCTTGGGGGCGGCGGTCGTGCTGGTTGTCGGCGTCGTGTTCTTTTTCCTCCGGGACCCGCGAGCCACCCTGATCCCCTGCGTTGCCGTGCCGCTTTCGCTGATAGGGACCCTGGCGGTGATGTACGTGCTGGGCTTCAATCTCGACAACCTGTCGCTGATGGCCCTCGCAATCGCCACGGGTTTCGTTGTCGACGATGCGATCGTGGTGATGGAGAACATCGTCCGGCACATGGAGGCCGGCATGCCTCGATTCCAGGCGGCGCTGCTCGGAGTCCGGGAGGTGGGCTTCACGGTGCTGGCCATGAGCCTGTCCCTCGTGGCCGTGTTCATCCCGATCCTGTTCATGGGCGGGTATATCGGGCTGTATTTCAGGGAGTTCGCCGCAACTCTATCGGTGGCCATCGTCATCTCCATGGCGGTCTCTCTGAGCACGACGCCAATGATGTGCGCTTTCCTGCTGCACAGCCATCGGGACCGGAGCCGGGGCTGGTTCAATCGGACGAGCGAGGCGTTCTTCGAGGATCTGATGGCCGGTTATGAGCGCTCCCTCGCATGGGCGCTGCGCCATACCCGGACCATCCTGGTCCTTCTCGCGGCGGCCGTCGCCCTGACCTTTGCGCTCATCCGGGTGCTTCCGCTGGGATTCTTTCCCGAACAAGACACGGGTCAGCTCTTTGGCGGCCTGGTGGCGGACCAGAGCGCATCCTTTGATCGCGTCGCTGCGAAGATGCGGACATTCATGGCGATCGTGCAGCGCGATCCCGCAGTGGACAACGCGATCGGCATGGTGGGCGCCGGGGGCTGGGGCGGCGCGACCACGGGACGCGCGTTCATTTCGCTCAAGCCGCTTTCCGTCCGCAAGGAGAGCGCCGAGGCCGTGATCGCCCGGCTGCGTCCGCAGCTGGCCCGCGTGCCCGGGGCCACGCTCTTTCTCGCGCCCTCCCAGGACATCCATGTGGGCGGCTACTCCGGCAACGGCCTCTATGAGTATACGCTCCAGGCA
>JBOHXF010000387.1:0-7413 GCA_050737455.1 Opitutaceae bacterium
CTTGCCCTGGAGCGGCTCTTCGCGTTCGTGCGGCGGATCAACGTCTTTATCGAAAGGCGGGCGCCCTGGAAACTGGGTAAATCGTCCGATCCCGCCGCCCGATCCACGGTCCTGCGGCACCGGGCGAAGCGGTCCGGCCCGGACGCGCCGCAATGGACGATCGCTTCGGCTCCGGCCACCGCCACGCCTCCGGCGGGACGCTCCACGTAAAAATGACGCTCCGCCGGCTCAAAAATCGACTCGAGGACGGCCAGGGGATCCAGGGCGTCCACTTCCAGCGAGATGCTAACGAGCTGCGCGTGCCGCCGGGCCGCGGCGGCAGCCTGGCATGCCCGCAGAAAATCCCGAAGGGCGGCCGGGGTTCGGCCGGCCGCGGGATCGAGGGGCAGGACTGTCATCGCGGTTTCGCCGGGGCGCCCCCCGCTTCGCGGGAAGCCGGACGCGGGAATAGCACCAGCGATTCGGCGACGCGCGCGCCCCGGAGGCCATCGCCCCAGGTCAGCCGCCCGATCCACGGTCCCGCGGGCGCTTGGCCCAATACCCCGTGAATCCTTGCCGCCGCACCGGGCATCACCGGTTCGAGCGCGGTTGCCGCGAGCCGCAGCGCCTCCGCCATGACGGCAAGCGAGGTCGCGAGCCGGGACCGGTCGGCGGGATCGGACGATTTACCCAGTTTCCAGGGCGCCCGCCTTTCGATAAAGACGTTGATCCGCCGCACGAACGCGAAGAGCCGCTCCAGGGCAAGATGGAACTGGAAGCCTTCGGCCAGCGTGAGGAATTCCGGGCCGGTTGCCGCCCAGAGTTCGCGCAGTTCGCGCTCCTCGTCCCCCTCGGCTTCCGCACCCGGGACCGCACCGGCCGCGAACCTGTTCGTCATGTTGAGCGTCCGGTTGACGAGGTTGCCGAGGTCGTTCGCGAGATCGCTGTTGTACCGGACGAGAAACTGCTCGCGGCTGAAATCGCCGTCCTGCCCCACCGCCATCTCGCGCATGAGAAAATACCGGAACGCGTCCGCGCCGAACTCCCCGATGAGATCGAGCGGATTGACGACGTTGCCCGTGCTCTTGGACATCTTGGCTCCGCGCTGCATCCACCAGCCGTGGACCAGCAGGCCGCCCGGCAGCGGAAGGCCCGCCGCGCGCAGCATGATCGGCCAGTACACGGCGTGCGCCGGAAGGAGGATGTCCTTCCCGATCACGTGCCAGGCGGCCGGCCAGACGCCCGGACGGTCGGCCACGGCCGAATAGTAGTTGAGCAAAGCGTCGAACCAGACGTACGTGACGTAGTTCCCGTCAAAGGGCAGCGGAATGCCCCATTCGAGCCGCGAGCGCGGCCGGGAGATGCATAGGTCGTTCAGTGGCTCCTTCAGGAACTCAAGGACCTGCTTTTGGCGGAAGCGCGGAAACACGAACTGCTCGTGCTCGGTCAGGAATTGGACGAGCCAGTCCTGGTGCCGGCGGAGCCGGAAGAAGTAGTTCGGCTCCACAAGCTCCGCGACCTCCCCATAGATCTCGGGCCAGGATCCGTCGGGATTGCGGTCCTTCTCCTGGAGAAACTGCTCCTGTCGCGTGCTATAGAAGCCGCGGTATTCGCCCAGGTAGATTTCGCCTCGGTCGAACAGTTCCTGGAGCACCCGGCCCACCACCCGCTGGTGACGGTCTTCCGTGGTCCGGATGAAGTCGTCGTTGGAGATCTCGAGCCGCTCCAGCAGCGTCCGGAACTCGGCGCTGACCGCGTCGGCGAACGCCTGGGGCCCGACACCCCGCTCCCGCGCGCTGATCTGCACTTTCTGGCCGTGCTCGTCGGTCCCCGTGAGAAAATGGACCCGGTCGCCGCGCAGGCGCCGAAAACGGGCGATGACGTCGGTGAGCACCTTCTCGTAGGCGTGCCCGATATGGGGCGATCCGTTCACGTAGTCGATCGCGGTGGTGATGTAAAACGAGCCCATGAAACGTCCTAACCAACAACAAGACGGCCCCGCAGCAAGCCAATCAGGCCGCCGGCGGAAGGCCTCGGACCCATGAGGCGAAGGCGGCCCAGGCCCGGGCCCGGTGGCTGATCCGGTTCTTCGTGGATTCGGTCATCTCGGCAAAGGTGCGGCCCTCGACTTCGAACAGCGGGTCGTAGCCGAAGCCCCCGCCGCCGCGTTCGGCCGACGCGATCCGGCCGTGGCATCGCCCCTCGAAAATCCGTTCGCCGTCGTCGCCTTCCAGCAACAGGAGCAGGCAGAAGAAGTGCGCGGCGCGGCGTTCCGAAGGCATTCCCTCCAGGGCGCCCAGAAGTTTCGCGCGGTTGCCAGCCGCGTCGAGGTGCCGCCCGGCGTAAATCGCCGAATCGACCCCGGGAGCGCCGCCCAGCGCGTCGACGCATAGCCCGCTGTCGTCGGCGAGCACCCAGGAGCCCGCGGGCGCCTGGCGACGGAGCGCCTGCGCCTTCTGCCGGGCGTTGCCGGCGAAGGTCCCTGTGTCCTCGGGAACGGGCGGCATCCCCCCCAATCCCCCCGCCGCGCGGATTTCGATGTGAAGACGATCCCGGTGCGCCAGCGCGGCAAATTCGGCCGCCTTGTCGCCATTGCCGGAGGCAAGATAAAGGATGCGAGGACGCGGCATCGTTTTCGACAGGGTCAGCCGGGAGGGTTCGACAATCGCCGAAACCGGTTTAGCCGAGGCTGAACGTCGTTTCGTCGATTTGGAGCTTCTCGGGATAGACCACACGGCCGCGGCACAGCGCATCGTCCCCGAACCTCTCGTGGCGCACGTCGGCGAGCCGGATCGCCCGGGCCAGGCGCTCCGTGCGCAACCCCGCCAGCATCGGCTTCGCCCGATCGTCGGCGAGGAGGATCGGCGCCGAATAGCTGAAGAAATAGTCGAGCTGCCGCTCGATGACGAGCTGGCTGACGAGGTACGATCCCCCTTCGAAATATACCCCGGTGATGCCCGCTTCCGCGCAGCGCCGGCGGAAATCGCCGAAGGGAACACGCTGAGTCGGCGAGGGGCAGACCCAGACCTGGACGCCCATGCCGCGCAGCTTGCGCACATAACCTTCCCCGGCGTGGGCCGTCGCAACCACGATCGTCCGCTCGTGAAATTCGTCCGTATAGACACCCGGCACGCTGCGGTCGACCACCGTGCGAAGCCGTCCGTCGAAAACGAACCGCCAGGGCGCCCGCTCAGGTTGTCCGGCTCTCCGCACCGTGAGCCGCGGGTTGTCCCTCAGGATCGTTCCCGCTCCGGCGGCGATGGCGGGGAAAAGCTCCCTCCAGCGATGGACATCGGCCCTCGCCTCCTCGCCCGTGATCCATTGGGAATCCCCGGTCCTGCAGGCGACCCGCCCGTCCAGCGTCACCGCCGCCTTCGCCGCCAGGAGCGGGCCGCCCGTGGCCGTCCAATGGTTGTAAAGCAGATTCAAGTCGGCGCAGTCCGGTTCCAGAACGCCCGAGGTCACCTCGACGCCCGCCTGACGCAGCACCGCGAACCCGCGCCCCGCGTGAGCCGGGTTCGGATCGGCCGCTCCGGCGACCACCCGCCGGATTCCCGCCTCCCGGATCGCATCCGTACAGGCTCCTGTGCGGCCCTGGGTCGAGCACGGCTCCACGGTGACGACCAGCGCCGCCCCGGCCTTCGGCCTGCGCCCCAGCGCCGTCAGCGCCTCGCGCTCGGCATGCGGCTCGCCATCTTTGGCATGAAACCCTTCGGCCACGATTTGCCCGTCCTCGACGATCACGGCCCCGACCATGGGATTGGGATGCGTCGTCCCCCATCCCTTCCGGGCAAGTTCGAGCGCCCGGCGCATGAACGTTTCGTCGTCAGATTGGGGTCCAGCAGGCATGAAAGCCATCTTCACCCGCCGCCCCGCGCCGGCTCAAGCCATCGATTGTCCGTCGCCTATTTTCCGTTATGCCGGGGCGGCGCCGTAGGCCGGAATCCGGAGTGCCGGGCGACCGTTTCGCATCAGGGCTGCCGCGGCGGGAAGAAGTTCGGCTGCAAGGCGTAGGGATTCGACGCTCCGAAGCTGATATCGTCGATGCCGGTCGCCGAGCCTGTCCGTTTCCCGGTGGCGGGGTCGACGATGTCAACCTGCCGGACGACCTTGTAGTCGTAGGGTTCGCCGTGGACGGCAATGACACGAAGGGTTTCGGGCACCGATCCGGGGCCGCTCCGCGAGATGAACATCGGCTCGATCAGCGCGGAGAGCCTCAGACTCGTCGCAGCGTCGAATTCCTCCACAAGCCGCGCCGCGAAATCGCCGAACATGCGTTTCTGCTCGCCGGGAAACGCCGGGATCTCAACCAGGTTCTCACTGGAATCGACCGGGGTGACCCTCGCCAGCGCGGCTTCGCGGCGGCCCCGTTCCTCCCACAAGGCGTCATACCGTTTTTGGAGATCCAAGGTCTGCCGGATCGTCAGGCTCAGCTCGGGGTGCCGGTGGACCAGAAGCCGCATCGCGTAGCGGTAGGGCGGCTCGTCATTCAGGATCAGTCCATTGCCAAGGTCACCGTCATCGGGCTGATCCGCGGAATCGACTTCGCGGCGGCGTAGCGCGAGGGCTCGCCGCCACGCTCGCGTGGCCATGCGTGGTGACGGATGGCGGTTTCCCCGCATGAGCGCCCGCCGCGGCGAACCCCTGCCGCCAAGAAGCGTCGCCGCAACGATCGCGGCGACCAGGCCGGCTGCCGCGAGGGCAACGAACCACGGAGCGGGCTTTCGTCGATTAGGCTTGTTCATATGCGGGTCGATCAGCCGCTCTCTTGGACGCGGTCCCGCTCAAATGTTCAGGGGGCCGTGAACGGTATCGGTTCCTGTCCGAACCGCCGCAAAATCGAGAAATCCCGTCGGTCGGTCGTGACCACGGTGGCCGCGGGATAGCTTTCGGAGAGCGCGACCAAGCAAGCGTCGGCGAAATCCACCTTGTACCTCACCACATAACGCGCGACGCCACCCAAGGTTCCGATCGGAACCACCCGAAACGCGCCGCCGTCGATCATCTCGCCGAGCGCTTGGGCCGCCTTCGCATCCTTGCGGATGCGGAAGAAGGTCTCGGAGAGGACCGACTCGCAGGTGAGGCACGGTAACGGCAGCTCGGAGAACAGCTCAACCGCCCATCCATGGAGCTCGTCCTTCGCCGAAAGCACGGCCACAAGCGGACCCGCGTCGAGAATCGCTTCGCTAATCTTCATAGCCTTCCTTGCGGGAGGCGCCGGCCGGGAGCCCTTTGGCGGCTCCGAAAAGATGGCCAAAACGGCCCCGGAAGGTCTCGCGCTGGCCTCCAGCAACCTCATTCTCGACGGCTTGGCGTACGAGCGCCGAGATCGTGGTCTTCCTGCTGACGGCGGCGCGGCGCACGCGATCGGCGAGGTCGGCGGAGAGCTTTGTGGCGACGGTTGGCATGCGGTAAACCATGGGGTAAACCTTCGGTGTGTCAAGGGGTAGCCATCACTGTATGGCTATTTCGGACTGCCCCCGCCGCCGAATTGACAGCGCCGGCATGTTCTCAAACCCTCTTCTTCCAGCCCCATGTCAAAGATCAAGGCCTCGCGTCTCCCAGCGATTGCAGCGGTCGTCATATCCGTCTCGGCTTCATTGCTATTTCCCACCTCAGCCAAACAGAGCGGCAGAGGTTATTTCGCGGCGATCGACTCCGACCCGCCGCCGGTGGTGGGCCAGGACTATTACATTCGGCACTGCCTGAAATGTCAGCGCGGCGTCCATGAAACCACCAATTACTGGGTGGGGAAACTCGTTCCCATCAACACCCGCGTGAAGTTGGTGTCGGAGGCGGGAAGAAAACTGGTCCTAAGGATCGAGCCGGCTGGAGACGAGATCACGGTGGTCAACGTTGAGAAATATTCCCGCAAGGACCTGAACACAATCGCCCGGGAACTGTTGACGCGGACTCCGGTGGCGCTCGATCAGTTCGGAACGCAGGCGGCTTCGATGATCCTGCGGGGCCAGCCCGCGATCGGGATGACAAAGGAGCAAGTGGTCATGGCGCGGGGATACCCGCCGGGACACCGGACTCCGTCGCTCCAGAGCGACATTTGGGTTTACTGGGACACGCGGATGATGATCTCAACCTGCGCGTTCGATAACGGCGTCCTCACCGGCGGAGTGAAATTGCCGCGACTCAATCCCTGACGACGATTCTCTCACCGCTCAACCCCATGAATGCCATCCCCAAAAAAATCTCGCTCAAGTCATGCCTCCAACGGAGCTTCCCGCTCTTCGTTTCCGCCGTATTGTTTGCGGGTTGTCAGCATACCTACACCCCCACCAGCCGGATCCCGATGGAGCCGATCCCAGAATTTACTGCCTCGGGAAGTATCGAGCTGAACAACGGCCAGCCATCCGAGCGAAAGGTCGTTTTCATGAAGAACATGGGAACGTCGTTCGCGACAAGTCTCCGCGCCTGCACCGCCGCCGCGATCAAGACCACCAAGCGAGAACTGGAAAAACGTGGCATGAGTGTCACGAAGGGCGCTCCCAAGTCCCTGACCTTGTCGGTCAACTCGGTCGACACCCAGGTCGGCGCGGTCAAGATCGAGACCCAGCTCGTCCTCGAAGTCACCGCCGGCAACGGCTATTCCTCGCAGTACGTCGCGCGGAACAACTCGGTGATGATGGCCAACGTCTCCCGCCAGGTGGACGGCGCGATCATGCGCGGCGTCAAGGCGATGCTGGAGGACCCCAAGATCGTCGACTATCTCGTGAAATGATGCCGGGCTCCAGCGTAGTGGGCCGGAACTGACTATACGAATTTGCCGGATGCGAGTCGGCGTGGACACGCTGACGATGCCGCCGCACGGCGGCATGCTGGTTGGCCCCGGTTCGCTGCGACAAATCTTCAATGACACCGATGACGAGGCGCTCTGGCTGATCGTCGGGGCCCCTGATCGGGAGTTCTCCCCCGGCGAGGACTTCAACCTGAAACCGTTTTACCCGGAGGACTCCCGGCAATTGCCCAAGGAGCTCACGGGTGTGCGCTGGCCTTCCCCTGACGGACCGACGGGCCTTCCCGGCTGCTAAGGCCGCCCAACGATCCCGGCGTTGGGCGGCGAGCCGCCGCACCGGAAAGAGCGACCGGGCAGACGGCGGCGGTCTTGCGTGCGCTGCCGCCAACAAGGGACCGGTTAGGACAAGCGGGACCGGACAGCTCCAATAAAATGTTTTCCGCGCCGGATCGTCTTCCAAGGAGAATGACCGCCGCCGGGCAACTTCCCAACCTGATGACCGAGGAGCGCAATCGCCGCGCCAGCCGCATCGTTCGTGATGCGGGGCGGCGGCTGCTGCGATTCGTGCGGGCCCGGGTCTCTAGCGAAGCGGAAGCTGAGGACGTGCTTCAGGATGTCTGGCAGCAACTGGTCACGACCCTCGATGAGGGTCCGATCGAGCATATCGGGGCCTGGCTGTACACCGT
>JBOHXF010000388.1:0-3999 GCA_050737455.1 Opitutaceae bacterium
CCTGTGCCATGAGATCCGCCGCACGAAGTTCGACTATGTCTTCGATTTCCAAGGCCTGCTGCGCACCGGACTCATGACCTCGCGGGCGCTCGCCGGCCTCAAGGTCGGGCGCAGCGACGCGCGGGAGGGGGCCGGCTTGTTTTACCAGAAGCGCGTGCCTTTGCCGCCGGACGGACGCCGAAGCCATGCGCTCGAGATTCTCCTGGAGTTCTGCCGCGTGCTCGGCGCCCGGCCGGAACTGCGCGGGCCGCTCCGGTTTCGGGAAAGCGAATCGCTCCATCTGCGGTTCGCCGAAGGGCGGGCCGGAGCACGCCCGCTTCTGCTGTTCCCGGACAGCCGGCGCGCGGAGAAGCGCTGGGGCGGATTCAAGGAGCTCACGGAACTCCTGCTCCGGGATGATCGCGCGGGGCGGGTCGGCAAGATCATCTGGGCCGGGAGCCACTACTTGCCGGACCGCGGCGCCTTTCCTCAGGAGCGCTTTCTCAACTTGACGGGCAACACGAGCCTTGTCTCGCTTCCGGCGCTCATCCGGCGGGCCGAGTGGGTGATCACGAACGACAGCGGGCCCATGCATCTCTCCGCGGCCCTGGGCGTGCGCACGGTGGGCATCTTCGGGCCGACCGATCCCCGGCTGTATGGGCCGTATCCGCCGTCCGCGCCGACCAATTTCGCAATCCAGGCGCCCTTGGGGGATCTGCGGCTCCTTACCGCGAAGGATGTCCATGCCCGGTTTGCGCGGATGCGGGCCCGCTTTCAACGGGCTCCGGTCAATAATTGACCTGACCGGGCCCGGGCGGCCATGCTGCCCGGCCACACCGCTTATCCTCATGCTCGACCCCCGATTGGTTCGCGAGTCTCCCGACCTTGTCCGCGCCGCGATCGCGAAAAAGCGCCTCGACGTGGATATCGACGCCGTCCTCGCGATCGACGCGGACTGGCGCGCGCGCCTTCAGGAAGCCGAGGCGCTGCGCTCCCGCCAGAAGGCGGCCAACACGGCGATGGCGTCGCTGCCCAAGGGTTCGCCGGAGTTCCAGGCCAGAGTCGCGGAGATGAAGGCCGTCTCGACGGAGATGCGCGATCGCGAGAATCGGCTCAAGGAGATCGAGGAGCGGTTCCGCCAAGCCATGCTTTCGCTCCCGAATTTGCCGCACGCGAGTGTGCCGGACGGCGCCGGACCCGAGCAGAACCTCGTGCATTCCGCTTGGGGCGATCCCGCGGCCGCCGGGGCGCATGCGCGCGCTCATTGGGATATCCCGGGATTCGACCGGCTTTTCGATTTCGGACGCGGCGCCAAGGTCGCCGGCGCCGGGTTTCCGTTCTACGTGGGGGGCGCGGCCCGCCTGGTGCGGGCACTGGTCCGGTTCTTCCTGGAGGAGAACGCCCGCGCGGGCTATCTTGAGGTGAGCCCGCCGATTTTCGTGAACGCGGCGAGCGCCACGGCGACCGGCCAATTGCCCGACAAGGAGGGCCAGATGTACGAGACGACGCCCGACCGTCTCTACGCGGTCCCGACGGCGGAGGTGCCTCTCACCAATTTTTTCCGCGAGGAGATCGTGGAGGAGGACGCCCTGCCGATCCGACGTTGCGCCTACACACCCTGTTTCCGGCGGGAAGCCGGCAGCTACGGCAAGGATGTCCGTGGCCTGAACCGGCTGCATCAGTTCGACAAGGTCGAGCTGCTCAAATGGGTGCACCCGTCGTCCAGCTACGACGAATTGGAAAAACTCCGCGCGGACGCGGAGACGCTGGTGCGGAAGCTTGAGCTGCCGTACCGGGTGCTGCTCATGTGCGGCGGAGAACTGGGCTTCGCCCAGGCGAAGAAATACGACCTCGAAGTATGGGCCGCCGGCCAGAAGCGCTGGCTTGAGGTGTCCAGTTGCAGCAATTTCGAGGCTTTTCAGGCGCGCCGGGCGCATATCCGGTTCCGGTCCAGGGAGACGGGCAAGCCCGAGCTCGTCCACACGCTGAACGGCTCCGGGCTCGCGGTGCCCCGGGTCCTCGCGGCGCTGCTGGAGAACAATCTGCAGCCGGACGGCCGCGTTCGGCTTCCCAGCGCCTTGGCAGAGACCTTTGGCGCGGATCATCTCTCGTTTGCGGCGCCCTGAACGAACCATGCCCTCGGCCGATCCCTGTGGTGCGATTCCGGCGAAGCCGGTGCGCGATTTTCGCTGAGGCGGCCGGGGTGAGGCGCCCGAGATATGAAGCGGCCCCACAGACGCCGGTCGGCTCGCGAGCGGAAGCGTTGGCGAAACCTTGCCGAGCGCTTGGGAGCCCTGATCCCGCGCAGCCGGTTCCACCCCGCGGTGTTTGACTGGGCCGAGGCTGAGACCCCGCATCCGAACCGGGCGCGGAGAGGTCGCGCGCTTCGGAACGGCTCCCGCGAGGCCTGGGGGATCGCCTTTTCCGGCGGACCGGATTCGCTCGCGCTGCTGCTCCTGGTCTGGGCGCATTGGCCCGAACGGCGAGACCGGCTCTGCGCGCTCCATTTCGACCACCGGATGCGCGCCGGGTCGAAGGCGGACGCGGCATTTTGCCGGCGCGTGTGCCTCGCGCTGGGCATCCGCTATGCCGGCGGCATCTGGCGCCGTCGGCCCGGCGAGCCGAGCGAGGCGGTGGCCCGTGAAGCCCGGATGGCTTTCATCGCCCACGCCTGCCACGGGAAGGGGATTGGCGCCGTCTGGTTCGGCCATCAGCAGGACGACGTGGCGGAGACCATGCTCATGCGCCTCGCGCGAGGCAGCGGAGCGGGCGGGCTCGCCGCGCCTCGCCCGGTCTCCCCGGTCGCGGGCGGAAGATCCGGAAGGGACACGATCCGCCTCAGACCCCTATTGACGCTCAAGAAAGCTGAAATTGTGGGGGCCCTTCGGGCCTGCAAAATTCCATGGAGGGAGGACCGGACCAACGCGACGGACGCCTATTTTCGCAATCGGATCCGTTCCCGGGTCGTTCGGCGGTGGGCCGAGGCGTCCGGCCGGGATGCGGCGGCCGGAGCCGCCTGGTCGCGGGAATTGCTTCAGGAGGACGACGAGGCGCTGGAAGCCTGGACGAACGCCCGGCGGGTGTTCACGCCGGGCGGCAGGCTTCGGTTGGACCGCCTTGACGGGTGTCCGCGGGCGGTGTGGCGCCGCGCTCTCCACCGTTGGATCAGATTGCAAGGCAGTAATATAGGTAGTGTGTCTCGAGCGGGATTCGGAACCCTGCTCGGGGCGATCGAGCGTGGACGGCCGATCCGCCAAAGCCTGGGACCCGCGTCGTTTGCCATTTTGCGGGGGCGCCATTTGATGGTGGTCGGAGAGGGCCGCCGATCGTCCTGAAGTTTGCACGGATTCGTGACGAAATCGCCCAGTGAGGGGCATTTATACGCTCCCGGCTGCGATTGACTTACGTCTCAGGAACATTCACATTCGCCCCTTAGTCCCTATCTCTCGATTTCAATGCCCGATACCGATCCTAGAAAGCCGCGACGCCCGTTGAAAAACCTTCCGCCGGACCGCTTCCAGCCGAAGGTGCTCTTCATTTGGCTCGCGATCGTGGCTGCGGCCCTGACGCTCTTTTTGTGGCAGCCTAACATGACGTCGAGTCCCTCGAATCTGACCATCGAGGACGTGATCGAGATGGTTCAGCGGGGCCAGATCAAGCCGGGCACCGGGACGATCCATTACAACACGCCGGGCGATTCTCTGCGGGCGAGCATCACCGGGGAAAGCACGATCGAACTGACGAACAAGAGCGGGGGCAAAACCCACGATTTCGAGGCGGATGGACGGCTGACCGACGCGGACCTGCAGACCCTCCAGAAGGCCAAGTTCAAGGAGCCGGCGTCCTCGACGGTCATCACCCAAATCGCGGAGAACGTGATCCCGTTCGTCTTCATCATCGCGCTGCTCTATTTTCTTTTTGTCCGGCAACTGCGACAGGCCGGCCGGGGGGCGATGAGTTTCGGCAAGAGCCGCGCCAAGCTGCTGACCCGCGACCGGGAGAAGGCCACGTTCGCCGACG
>JBOHXF010000389.1:0-2703 GCA_050737455.1 Opitutaceae bacterium
GGCGTCGGCTTGGCAAACCTGGCCTACAATATGTGCCGATTCACCCAGTTGATCCGTCTGGGTCGCATCCCCACGATCGTCGCCGCATGACCTCCACTCAAGCGATGAACGCAAAAGCCCCCGGCTCTTATCGGCCGACATGGTTTGCGTCCGGGTTCCCCTGAGGGCCGACCGGGGGCGCTTCCGGGAAACAAGACATTTCGTTCCTTCGGAATACGCGCCGGGCTGCAACGTGGCGGATGGGCGCATGCGCCTCGTCGGCTACGTGCCGAGCCCACTTACTTGACGATGAGGCAGCCTTTCATGCCGAGTTGCATGTGTCCCGGGAACGTGCAGATGAACGGGTACTTGCCCGGCGTTTTCGGCGCATAGAACAGCGCGGTGTCGGATTCGTTCGGCCCGAGCAGCTTGGTGTTGGCGATGACCTTGCCCCGATCGGAATCGGCGATGTAATTGGTCGCGGCCGCCGTCAATCCGTCGGTCACGAAATGGTTCAGGTCGGTGTCCGGCTGGAGAAGCACCCAATCGTGACCCATCGAATACTTCGGGGTCCTTCCCGTGTTGGTCAACGTGACCGCGAGGGCCTCGCCCGGCGTCGCGTCGATTTCGGTCGTGTTGAACTTCATGGTGTCATTGGCGGTGATCGCGATGGCCCGCCCGGCGGTCGGGCGATCCGTGGCGGTCGCCACGGCGGCTTCCGAATTCGCCGATGCGTCGGAGCCCGCCGTATTGCCGGCGCGGCCGCAGCCCGATAACGCCAAAGCGATCAGCGCGCCACCGACCAAGTATTTGCTTGAGACTGTCTTCATGAGTGTTGACGAATTGTAATCCTTCACACCGGTTCGCGCTTTGATCGGAATCAAGCCGCCCAAGGTTCCGGACCATTGCCTGTCCACCGATGCGCCTTCAACACTCCGCGCGCCGGGAAGTGAGCGCGGGTCTCTGCGGCAGAACGTTCGAAACGATCGAGGAATTCGTGGCATGTCCGATTTGTGCATAAATGATATTTGACGGCGGCGGTTCCGCCGCCCGGGCGCTTGGCAAGAGAAGTTCCTCCTCTGTGCGCCCCCCAGCCGCTACGGTCACCCGCCGCCGTCCTCATGCTCTTGGGGGGCCAAGGACCGGTGCGCCGCTGCCGGAATCGGGCGCATGCACGCCGTCGGAAGGCGCCTTCATGGAGGCAAGTATCTGCGGCCAGGTCAGCACGGGGCCATGAATTGGAAGCTCAAGAAACGAGGTAGCCTGCTGTCCGGCAACGACGCCCCATCCCATCGGGGTGCCAAGCCGCCGGTTGTGCAGGTAGCAGGCGAAAGGCGCGTTCAACCAAGCCGTCGTCCGCACATCCTTGACCCACGCCGCCACCAGTCTGGCCTGCGGATGCTGTCGACGCCAATCCAGCAGGCAGCCGATATCGTCGAAGACCGCCGTGGAATCGGGGCCCGTCGGGGCCGCCCGCCACTCGATCGCGGCGGCGTAGTGCGGGTCGGATATGATCATCCCGCAATCGGCGCAGGTCTCGAGGCCGTAATGGATGTCCGGCGGCGCGGCGACGGAGCGCCGGGAGCACCCCGGGGAGGTCAGGGCGGCGAGCAGCGGCGCGAGCAGCCAGCGGCGGGTTCGGCTCATGCCACCTCCATTCGTTTGAGGAGCCATCCCGCCGCCGCGAGCGGCAGCACCGTCCAGGCGGCAAGCGACGCGGCAAACAACGCCCAGATCGCGCGGCCGTAATTCGCCACGGCGTATTGGCCGGCGGGGCCGAGCGAATCGAGGGAGGCATGCGTGCCGCTGAGCACCGCCATCTTGAACACTTCCAGCGGATTGAAGAGCGCCAGGGCGAACAAGGACCAGGCGCGCAGCTGAAAGAGGATTGCCCCGCCCATGAGCCCTAGGTCGCTTGCGAATGCGAGGGCCAGCCACGCCACCACGGCGATTCCGACCGCGGTCGAGCTCTTGCGGACCGCGGCGGAGATCAGCAGGCCGACGCTCAGCATCGCCAGCGTCAGCACGGCCGACAGGCCAGCCAGGGTCAGATAGTTTGACAGGCCAGCCGAGCCGCCATTCGCACTGATGACGACCCCGCTCAACCCAAACCCCAAGGCGAGCGCGGAGATGAGCGCCAGCGATTGGCCGAGGAACTTCCCCGCCAGCACCTCCGCCTTGGTGACGGGAAGCGACAGGATTTGCCCGAGGGTGCCGCGCTCCCGCTCGCCGGCGACGCTGCCCGCGCCGGTCTGAAGCGCCATCAACGGGACGACGAGCATGATCAAATTCACGAGTCCGGCGGCGGTCTGGTTGAAGCCGGCGAAGCCGTACTGGTCGGCTCCGGCCAGCGATAGCCAGGATACCGACATCGCGAGGGCGGCGAAGGCGGCGGCATACAGCAGAAACCAGCGGTTTCGCAGGGTTTCACGCAGCTCTTTGCGGATGAGCAAAAGCAGAGTGGCGGGATTCATGGGAGTCCTACGAAACGGCGGACGGGCTCGCAGCCCGTGGCGAACGCGGGACGGTCGACCCGGTCGATGTCCAAGGGCGCGATGCCACCGGCCCACAAGTGCTGGAGCGCCGCCGAGACCTCGGAACCCGCGACATCCAGCAGCAGCCCACCGCCGGTGCGGCGATGCGCGATCCGGGCATCGTCGAGCAGGGTCTCGGCCGGGCCCAACTGGTCCGCCGCCAATCTCAGTTTGAGCATCCGGCCCGGGC
>JBOHXF010000390.1:0-8282 GCA_050737455.1 Opitutaceae bacterium
GAAATAGGCCGCGTCGTGAGCGTGAACGCCGAGTTGGTGGCGAGCGGATGGCGCGGGCCTCAAGATGGCCCGCATCCTTGCAGGCCGACATCAAAACCAAATCCATTTCTCAATAATCCCATCGACCATGGGCTCTGTCTATCCGGACTTTTCCGCGAGCCTTTGGAGCGCCTGCTTCACGGGCGAGAGGTCAGGGCGCTCCTTCAGGGCCTCCGTGTAGTGGGCCCGAGCCGCGGCCCGATCGCCGCGCTTTTCGCAGATCGTCCCGAGCCGCCAATGGACCTCCCATGAATGCGGAAGCTGGCCTCCATTCCTGGGAGCGAGTTCCAGGCAACGCCGCAGTGCCAGCAATCCCCGATCGAGATTCCGGCCCGTGATCGCCGCGAGCCGCCCGAATTCGTACAGCGCGAGCCGGTCGTCCGGCGCCGCGCGCATCTTCCGGTTCAGCGCGGCGACCGCCGCGTCGTAATTTTTCCGATCGCCGTACAGGGCGGCGAAGGCCCGATCGCCCCGCACCGGATCGAGCCTCGCGATATTCTCGGCTTCGGCGTCGGCCCGGTCGAGCCCGCCTCCGGCGATTTTCGGGGCCCGCTGATAGTACACCAGCAGATTCGCCCGATAATCGACGTTCCGCGGTTCCAAGGCGACCGCCTTCTGGTAGGCGGACAGGCACCGCCGGGCGTAATCCAAGCCGAGAAAGATCCCCGCATCCCGGGCGGCGACACCGTAGGCGTCGCCGAGGGCTTCCTGGTAGCGGGCGATGTTCGGACCGCTGGCTATCGCGCGCCGTTCGCATGCGACCGCCCGCTTCCAATCGCCCAAATCGGCCGCGACCATTCCGCGGTAATAGTTGGCCTCGGGATCGCCCGGAGCCGCCGCAAGGATCCCGTCGAGCCGGACCCCGGCTTCAGCCACGCGGTCCGCACGGTACAAAGCCGCCGCGGCCGCAAGGTCGGCCGGGGGCTCCGCCCGGGCTCCCGCGGCGGCGGCGAGCGCAGCGAGAAGCCACCGACTCACCCGCGATGGCCAGCCGCCCCTTCCCGCGGGCCTGCGGAGCGGCAGCATGATCATGCCTGAAAGCCGGCCGATGATTCGGCCGTTTTCAACCGCGCGCGCTTCGCCCGCCACGTCCGCCGTTTCCCGCTCATTCAAGGCAAATCGACGCGCGCCGCCATCTCCAGAGCTTCCAATTCCGCCCGGACTTGGTTCTCGTCGGGCCCTTCGACCAGGAGGCGCAGCTTCGGCTCGGTCCCCGAATAGCGCACCAGCACGCGCCCCTTTCCATCCAAATGGGCTTCCGCGGCGAGGATGGCCTCCCGCAGGCGGGGCAGGCCCTCGAGCGGGGGCTTAGCCCGCACCGGGACCGCGCACGATGCCTGGGGGAATTTCCTGAGGGCCCGGCGCAGTTCGGAAAGCGGCCGGCCGGATTCGAGCATGGCCTCGATCACCTTGAGCGCGGCGACCAAGCCGTCGCCCGTCGGAGCGATCTCGAGGCAGACAATGTGGCCGGAGGATTCGCCGCCGAGCGTCGCTCCCGACCTCTCCATGCCGTCGATCACGTAGCGGTCGCCGACAGCCGTCCGGACCACCCGGCCGCCGGCCGCGCGGATTGCGGCGTCCACGCCCAGATTGCTGTGCACGGTGACGACAAGCGTCTCCCGCGCCAATTTCCCGGCGCGCAGGGCGCGGATCGCCAGGAGGGTCAGGATCTCGTCGCCGTCCAGCACCTCGCCGCGCTCGTCGCAGAGCACGCAGCGGTCGCCATCGCCGTCGTGGCCGATCCCCAACCGGGCGCCGGCCGAGCGCACCCGGGCGATCATCGCCTCCGGATGCTCGCTGCCGACGCCCGCGTTGATATTGTGTCCGTCCGGACGGTCCCCGAGCCCGATCACTTCCGCGCCCAACCTCGCGAAGGCGAGCGGACTCGTCCCGACGGTTGCGCCGTTGGCGGTGTCCAGGACGACCTTCCAGCCGCGAAGGCAGCCGGCCGGCAGGAGCGCCGTCGCGGCGCCGACGTAATCCTGGGACGCGTCCAGCCCCGCGCGCACCGTCTCCGGCCGGGCTCCGGACGCGCCGGACGGCTCGGCCGGGACGCCGGGGGAAAGCGCCGCCTCGATGGCCGCCTCCTCTTCGTCGCTCAGTTTGCGGCCCCGAGCCGAGAAGAACTTGATGCCGTTGTCGGTGGCGGGATTGTGCGAGGCGGTGACGACGGCGCCCAAGGCCGCGTCCGCGGTCCGCACCGCGCGAGCCACCGCCGGAGTCGGCAGGATGCCCAGGGAGACCGGCTCGCAACCCGCCATGTCGAATCCGGCGGCGAGCGCCCGCTCCAGAGCCGCGCCGGAAAAGCGGGTATCCCGGCCGATGAGCACGACGGGGCGGGCTCCCGCGCCGGTGCGGCGATCAGAGGTGTCGCGCGCCGCGGCATTTCTCGACCGGCAAACATCCTCGGAGGCCGGCTCTTCCCCGCAAACGGCCGGGAGCGAGCACAGCCACTTCCCCGCAGCAGCCCCGAGGCGGGCGGCGAAGGTTTCGTTGATCAACGATCCGCCGTAGGCGCCCCGCACCCCATCGGTCCCGAAGTATTTCCGATCGGCGCTCACGGTGGGAACGCGTAGAATTCCTTAACGGCCTCCAATTTGCGCCGGACCGCCCCTCCCAGGAGCAGTTCCCGCGCGCGGGGCGCCGCCTGCCGGATTTCGGCGGCCTGACCGCAAATCCAAAGGCCAACGGCCGCGTTGAGCACGATCGTGTCCGCGAGCCCAACCGGACCGCGCCCCTGGAGCACGGACTGGGTCAGCGCGAGATTGGCGGCAAGGTCCCCGCCCGCGAGATCCGAGAACGGCGCCGCGGCAAAGCCAAAATCGGCTCCATTCCATTCGGCGTCCAGCGCCTGCAACCGCCCCGCGCCGCGCACCCGGTTGACGGTCGCCGTCGTAAGTTCGTCGATGCCCCGGTCCGGCCCCAACCGTCCGTGCGCAGCCAGCCCGGCGGACACGCCCAGCGCATGCAGGGCATCCGCGAGGGTCGGGACCCACGCCTCGGAAAAAACACCGGCCAGCACATGGCTCGGACGGCCCGGGTTGAGAAGAGGGCCCAAAAGATTGAAGACCGTGCGCCGGCCCTGCTGGGCCAGCATCCTCCGCACGGGAGCGATGTTGCGGAACGAGGGATGGTAGGCCGGGGCGAAAAAGAACGCGAAATCGAGCTGGCGCAGCGCTTCGCGGGCGAGCGAGGGGGGCGCATCGACTTTGACGCCCAGCCCGGCCAGCAAATCGGCGCTGCCGCACTTGGAGGTGATACCGCGGTTGCCGTGTTTCATCACCGGCACGCCGGCGCTGGCGAGGACGAGCGCCACCACGCTGGAGATGTTGAATCCGCCGGCGTGGTCCCCGCCCGTTCCCACGATGTCGATGGCGCGCGGAGCCCATGCCGAGACGCCAGCATCGACCGCTCGGGCTCGGAAGGCGGACGCGAAGGCCGCGATCTCCCCGGCCGTCTCCCCCTTCGCGGCCAGCGCCGCGAGAAAATCCGCCTTCTCCGCCTCCCCAGCCCCGGCCGCCGCCAAAACCGCAGCCGCCGATTCGACCTCATCCGGACCGAGGGAGCGGCCCGCGGCGAGCTGGCTCGTCAGGGTGGAAAGCGTGGACATCGCGTGAATTATCCGAACGATAGCGGGCTGCAGGGCGAGGCTATTTTGGGCCGGGCCGCCGGAGCATGGAAATCGCCTTGCTCGGCGCGCAAACGGGGATTGACCTCCATTTTCCCAGCTTCTATCGGTTTTCCCTTACAACACCCACTTCCATGGCCAATCCCAAACGCAAGCAGTCCAAGCGGAGAAGCGCGAACCGCCGCGCAGCGAACGCATTCCAGACACCGCAGTTCGCCAGGGACTCGGACGGCTCCCTTTTTCGCCCCCACCGTGTGAATCCGAAAACCGGGATGTACCGCGGGCGGCAGGTCCTCAACGTCGAGGCCTGATCGAGGCCACCGTCTCCGCGGATGGCCACCATTTCCGCCACGGTCGGCCGGATCGCGGTCGATACGATGGGCGGGGATCTCGGCCCCGCCGAGGTGGTGGCGGCGGTGAAGCTTGCGCTGCCCGAATTGGGCGGCCTGAGCCCCATTGTCCTCGTCGGCGACGAGGGGGTGCTCCAGCCGCTCGTCAAATCGGCCGGTCTCGACCGGAGCCCTTCCGTGTCGATGATGCATGCGTCCGAGACGATCGAAATGGACGACAAGCCGCTCGCCGCGCTCAAGAAAAAGAGGGATTCCTCGATGCTGCGGGCCGTCGAGCTCGTGAAATCCGGCGAAGCGGCGGGGGTGGTGAGCTGCGGGAATACAGGGGCGCTGATGGCGGCGGGCACCCTTCGCCTGCGGACCCTGGACGGCGTCGGCCGCCCCGCACTCGCCGCGATCATCCCACGGGCGGGCGGCCATTTCGTGTTGATCGACGCCGGGGCCAATCCGGAGGCCCGCTCGGATCACCTCGTGCACAACGCCATCCTCGGCAGCCACTACTGCCGGGTCATGCTGGGCGTAGCGCAGCCCAGGGTCGGCCTCATGACGATCGGGACCGAGGAGGGCAAGGGGAATGCGCTGGTCACCGAGACAAACGAACTGCTGAAGCGGGTCGGGCCGCTGCTCCGCTACGTCGGCCCGATCGAAGGCTTTCACGTATTCGACGCGACCGACGGGGTCGATGTCGTCGTCTGCGACGGGTTTGTCGGCAACATCATGCTGAAGAGCTGGGAGTCGCTCGTTAAGTTTTTCTCGGGCACGTTGAAGCGCGAGCTCAAGGCCAATCCGATCCGGGCCGCCGGGGCGATCCTCTCGCGGGGGGCCTTCGCGGCCCTACGGCACCGGATCAATCCGGAGCGCTACGGCAGCGCCCCGCTGCTCGGCCTTCGGGGCAACGTGCTCAAGGCGCACGGTTCGTCGAATCGCCGCGCGATCCGCAGCGCGATCCTCGCCGCCCACCGGCTCATCCGGGCCGACCTGAACCGGCGCGCCGAAGAGGACATCGCGCGCGCCAACGAGCTGATCGGCCAGCCGGCGCTCCTTTAGCGCGCGGGCTGCAGAGATCGCGGAACAACCCGGGCCCGGGAGCATCCCAAACCCACTCCTCATGACCCCTCAATTCGCACGCCATGCCGGGGCAGGCTTGACCTGCCCGCCCGCGCTGATTCGCTCGTAGCCCCTCATGCCCACGGTGTCCGTCCGCGCTCTGCGCGTCTTCTGTCTTCTATTCGTCGTCGGGTTCGTCGCCGCGGCGGCGCGCGCCGATCTGACCTGGAATCCCCAAACCGGGTGGAATATCCAGGGCGGCGCCCTCTCCGGCCTCACCGGACCCGACGGCCGGGAGGCGCTCGATCTCATGAATAGGGCGCGACACGACGAGGAGGCGGGCCGCAACCGCGCCGCGATCAAGCTCTACGTCAAGGTCGGCCGCAAATACCCGAGCTCGATCTACGCCCCGGAGGCGTTTTACCGGATGGGCCTCATCCGCTGGCACCGCGGCGAGTACTACATTGCCTTCGAAGACTTCCAGGCGATCCTGAGCCGTTATCCGAACGTCACGCGCTACGACGAGCTCGTCTCGGACCAGTACAAAATCGCCTCCCTGCTGCTCGACGGCAAACGCAACCGGCTGTGGGGCTGGCTGCGCCTGTTCCCGAATCGGGAGCGCGCGGTCGCCTACTTCCAGGTCATCCTCGTCGACGCGCCGTACGGCGCCTACGCGCCCCTTTGCCTGTTCGACGTCGCCCTGGGCGAGCAATATCTGGGAAACACCGACGCGGCAATCGACGCCCTGGACCGGATGGTCAACAATTACTCTCAAAGCGTGCTCACGCCCGATGCGTATCTGCGGCTTGCGGAACTTCACGCCTCGGAGGTCGAGGGGCCCTACTACGATCAGGGCCAGACCAAGCAGGCGATCACCTACGACGAGGATTTCATGATCCTCTATCCGACGGACCGGAAGATCGCCGAAGCCGCCACCGGACTCGACGCCCTGAAGACGACCCTCGCGGAGAGCAAGGTGAAGATGGGCGACTTTTACTTTTACAAGCGCGACAACTACACCGCTGCGCGGGTATTCTACAACGAGGCCATCACCTCCTATCCGGACTCCTCGGTCGCGAAAATCGCCCGCAAGCGGCTGAACGCGGTCGAGGTGCAGGCCAACGAGGCCGCCCAGGGGCGCGTGAGGAAGAAGCACTTCCTGTTCTTCTGATTCGGACTTTATCCCAATGCGCACCGGGCGATTCCTTCTCCTGCTGTGCGCGTTTGCCGGAGCCGCGCTCGAGGCCGGCTGCGCCCATTACCAGTGGGGCACCCGAGGACGGCTTCCGTTCACCAGCCTTTACGTGGAGCCGGTGAGGAACCGCACGCTCCTTCCCCAGGCGGAGGCCCCGATCGAGACCCAGCTTCGGCTCGCGCTGATCCAGGATGGGCGCGTGCAGATCGTCGACTCGCCCGCGGCGGCGGACGCGGTCCTCGCGGTCGTGATCTCCGGCTTCAAGCGCGAGGTCGCGGCGGTCCGCCAACAGGACACCGGACTCGCAAGCAAATTCGCCGAGACGCTCACCGCGCAATGCACCCTGATCGACCGGCGTAGCGGGCGGGCCTACTTCGAGAATCGGGTCGTGCAGGCCAAACGGGACGTCTTCACCGACAGCGGCAATCCGCACTCGCCCCTGATCGGCGACCAGCTTCAGTCCGAGTACAACACGATTCCCCTCCTTGCGGAATCGCTTTCCAACCATATCGCCCATGCCGTCCTGGATGTCTGGTGAGCCGCTTCCGCCGATCCTCGCGCCGTCATTGCTGGCGGGCGACCATGCGCACCTTGCCGCCAGCGCCGCCGAAGCGGCCCGGACGGGTGGCTCCTGGCTGCATCTGGACATCATGGATGGGCATTTCGTGCCGAACCTCTCCTTCGGCCCGGAGACGCTCGCGGCGCTCCGCCGGGCCGGCGCGCCCCAGTTCTTCGACACCCATCTGATGCTCGATCAACCGCACCGGTACATCGAGGCGTTCGCCCGCGCGGGGGCCGACCGGATCACGATCCATATCGAACCCGATTACGACCACTCCGGCACGCTCGCCCAGATCCGCCGATCGGGGAAGCATCCCGGCATCGCCCTGAATCCCGACACGCCCGCCTCGGCGATCGATCCGCTGCTCGCCCAGGTCGATCTCGTCCTCGCGATGACCGTCGAGCCTGGCTTCGGCGGGCAGCCGTTCCGCCGGGATGTCCTGCCCAAGATCGCGGCGATCGACCTCCTGCGCCGCGAACGCAAGTTGTCCTTCCGGATAGAAGTCGATGGAGGGATCGACCTGGCAACCGCCCGCGAATGCCGGGCGGCGGGCGCAGACACCTTCGTGGTGGGCACGGCTTTCTTCAAGGCGCCGGATCCCGCGGCTGTGGCCTCCGGCGTCGCCGCTCTTTGACCCTCCGAGGCTAGCGGCCCCGGGCAGCGGCCTCGGCGAGCCGGTACTGGCGCCGGAACCGGGCGGCAAGTTCGCTCGCGAGCCGCACTTCCTGCACCTTGTCCTCGGACGAGAGCGCCCGGCGAATCGGGCCGAGAGCCCGGTCGTAGCTCACGAACGAAATGTTCTGCATCAGGGCCAGGGCCCGGCTTCGGGCCGGTTCCGGGGCGGCGATCACGGCGCGCCAGGCGGAAACCAGATCCTCGTGCGTGTCCTGGCACATCACCCGTATGATGAAGGCCATCTCGCGAAAGACAGGCAGGGTCCACTGCGGCCGATACACCAGGCCCTCGCTGTCCGCGTAGGGGTCCATATCCGGATCGCTCCGCCATTTCCGCCACTCGGTGTGCCGGTAAAAATCCTTGCGGACGGGCAGCCGCCGCAGCGCGAACTCCCGCGGTCCGCCCGGAGTGCCCGGCCGGAATGCCCAGAGCTTTTGGCCGGCCATGGACAGCACGTACTCGATGAAGAGGTTCGCGAGCCGGCGATGCCGGGCGCCGCGCATGATGGCGATCGGATCGACCGAGTACGCGGTCCCGCCGATCGGCGTCGAGAATCCGACCCTGCGGGAGTCGCCCCGGCGCAGCACGGCCTCGGCCTGCTGGTTGCCGTAGAAGTCGATGCACAGGCCGGCGGCGCATGTGCCGTCGGCCACGTCGATCGGCGGCTTCTGGGAGGTGTCGGTGAAATACCGCGCATTCGCGCCGATGAGCTGGATCAGCCGAAGGCCGTCCGTCCAGCCCGCCCGCACCGCGCGGGCCTCCTTCTCGGGCGTGTCCGGCCCGGGC
>JBOHXF010000391.1:0-1709 GCA_050737455.1 Opitutaceae bacterium
TCGAGATGGCGCGCGAACTCGACCCGCGTGAAGGGCGCTCCCCCGCGCACCATCAGCATGAAGCCGAACCACGAGCACCCGGCGCGCCGGCCCGCACCGTCCCATTCGAATCCGGCCGGCGACCAGCCGGTTGCGTGGGTCGGCAGCGTGAACTCGAAGTACTCCTCGAGATCGGCCAGCCCGCGGCGAAGGTAGTCCCAGTTCTTCCGCCTGGCCTCGACGAAGGCGGGCAGCCGCTTGAGCTGCACACGCCCGATCGCCGCTTGAAGATCGAGCGGCTTCAGATTGTACCCGAAATGGGTGTAGATGTATTTGTGGTCATAGCCGGGCGGCAGCTCCCCGAGGCGCCAGCCGAACCGCTTGCCGCAGGTGTCGTCCTTGCCACTCGCGCACCAGCAATCCCGCCCCCAGTCGCGGAAGCTCTCCGCGTAGCGCTTGAGAGGCGGTTGGGAGACGATATTGACGGCGCCGCCCTCCCCCGTCGTGAGGTGATGGGGGGGATAGAATGACTGCGTCGAAAGGTCTCCCCAGCTACCGGTATAGGCGACCAATCGGCCGTCGATGACCGCCGGCAGGCGGTCGGGCGCCGCCGCGCCCGTTCCCTTCTCAGCCCGGGCGAGGAGATGGTTCAGACCCAAGGCGCGGGCCCGTGCGAGCGGCATCGCGTACGTGCTTCCGAGGGCGTCGCAATTGTCCTCGATCAGCCAGAGATCGTGGCGACGGCAAAAGCCCAGTACGGCGTCCAAATCGAACGGATTGCCCAGGGTGTGGGCGATTATCACGGCCTTTGTCCTGCCGGAGCGAAAGGCGGCCTCGAGCCGCTCCGCGCGGACGTTGCCGGTGGCCGGATCGTTGTCCACGAACACCGGGACCGCGCCGCATTGCACGATCGGCGCAACCGTCGTGGGGAATCCCGCGGCCGCGGTGATGACCTCATCCCCCGGCAGCAGCCGCCGGTGCGCCGGCAGCTTGGGCGTGGTCAGGGCGGAAAGCGCGATCAGATTGGCCGAGGAGCCGGAATTCACGAGCAGGCTGGCGTGCACTCCGAGAAAGTCGGCCAGCTCGCGTTCGAAGGCCGCCCCCTCCTTCCCGAGGGTTAGCCAGAAATCCAGGGTCGAATCGACCGCCGCCTCGACCTCCTCCTCCGCGAACACCCGACCCGCGTACGGAACGATGTCGTGGTCCGGCTGGAAGGCCGGCCTCGCGGAATCGTCCCCGGGGCGATGCGCGGCGTGGGCGCGCCGGGCGTACTGCCGCGTCAGCCGCAGGATTTCCGAACGAAGCTCGGCCAGGGAGGGATTCATCGCGTCCAAATCAGTCCGGCTCCGCGCGCGTCCTCGACGTACGCGAGGATTTGCCTGCGACACAGATCCCCCGCGACGGAGGCGTCGGCCGCCACCGCGCGGTACCATTCGACGGCGCGGCGCACACAGGCTTCGAACGACCATACCGGCCGCCATTGAAGCTCGTGCCAAGCGCGGTCGATCGAGAGGTTCAGGAGCGAAGCTTCGTGCGGCCCATCCGGATCGCCGGCGGCGGTCCACCGGCCGGGCCAATGCTTGAACACCTCCTCCACCAGTTCGCTCACGGTTTTGTTGGCAGGCAGACCGGGGCCGAAGTTGAACGCCCCGGCCAGACGTTCCGCCCGGCCAGGGTCTGCCAGGCATGCGGCCAGCCAAAGATAGGCGGATAGCGGCTCAAGCACGTGC
>JBOHXF010000392.1:0-7834 GCA_050737455.1 Opitutaceae bacterium
GCCTCCAGCCGGGCAAGCGCGCCGGTCGCGCGGCGGCCGGGCTCCGCGTTTCGGGCGCGATTCGACAGATCGACGACGAACCGGCGTTTTTGAAGCCGCTGCCGATCGCCGCGGCGGAGCCTTCGGACCGCCTCGCCGAAATCCTGGCGCTCTGGGGTCTTCGCACGCTGGGAGCCGTGCGGGCGATTCCCAAGGCGGAGTTTGGGGGCAGGCTCGGAGCCGAGGGGATCGACTTTTGGGAGCGGGCCTCGGGCGAGGCGACCCGTCTCATCGTTCCGGCCCGGCTGCCCGACGCGTTCGAGGCGGCGTGGGAGTTTTCCGAGCCGATCGAGACCTTGGAGCCGCTCCTCTTCATCGTCCGCCGCCTGATCGGCCGGCTGACCCTGGAGCTCAGGGCGGCCGGGTTCGCCGCGGCCGCGCTGCGGCTCTCTCTCGCGCTCGAGGATGAAGGCGGCTACGAGCGCGAACTGCCGATGCCGGAGCCCAGCGGTGACGCCGACCGGCTTTTCCGCGTCCTGCACACGCATCTCGAAACGGTGCGCACGGCCGCGGCCGTGAAGGGATTGCGGCTTGTCGCCTTTCCCGCCCGTCCGCTCGTCAAGCAGCCGGGCCTGTTCGAAACCGGGCTCAAGGATCCGCAGGGCTTTTCCGAGACGCTGGCCCGCCTCGCGGCCTTGGTGGGCCCGGAGAACGTGGGGACGCCCGAGCCCGCCCGCACGTATCGGCCCGATTCGTGCCGGCTCGCCGCGCCGGAAGCGACGATCCCGCCGCCGCCCGATCCACCGGCGCATCCGCCGCAAGGCCTCTTCCTGCGCCGCTTCCGTCCGCCGGTTCACGCGCGTGTGGAGCTGCGCGAGGGGAGGCCTTGTTCGATCGAAGGGGCCGGGCCCGAGAAATGGCGGCTGGGCCGGGCCTCATTTTCGAGGCCGGATCGCTTTCCCATCGCCGCCTGCCGCGGCCCCTGGCGCGAAAGCGGCGAGTGGTGGGCCGAGACGCGCTGGGCGCGCGAATTGTGGCAAATCGAGCTGGCGGCCGGCGGCCTTTATCAGCTCGCGCGCACCGGCTCCGACTGGGCGATCGAAGGGATGCTGGACTGAACCGAACCCGGAGGGGCCGATGGAAGGTTTTGCCGAACTTCACGCGCGCAGCGCGTTCAGCTTCCTACGCGGGTCCACGCTCCCCGAGGAGATGGCGGAGCGGGCGGGGCAGCTTCAGCTTCCCGCGGTCGCGCTCTGCGACCGGGACGGCGTGGCGGGCGCGGTGCGTTTCCACCAAAAGGCGAAGGGGAGCGGGGTCCGTCCCCTGGTCGGCTCCGAGGTGAGCATGGAGGACGGCAGCGTGGTTCCCCTCCTAGCCGCGAGCGGAGAGGGCTACCGCAATCTCTGCGCGCTCATCACGACGGCCCAGCTCCGCGCCCCCAAGGGGGAAGGGCGCGTCGGCTGGGCCGAGCTCGCCGAACAGGGCGGCGGCCTCATCGCCCTGACGGGCGACGAGGAGGGTCCGGTGCGTCGAGCCTGGCGCGAGCGGGGCGCCGCCGCGGCCGGCGAGGCCCTCGCGAAACTGCGCCGGGTTTTCGGCAAATCCCGGCTCTATGTCGAACTGCAGCGCCATCTCCTGCCGGGGGAGGAGGAGGAGAATCGCTTCCTGACGGATGCGGCGGAGTCGGCCGGCCTGCCCCTGCTCGCGACCAACGGCCCCCGGTACGCGGCCCCGGCCGGCCGGCCGGTCCTGGACGCGTTCACCTGCCTCCGGCACCGCACCACGCTGGACGCAGCCGGGCGCCTGCTCGCCCGCAACGGCGAGCGCATGCTCAAGCCCGCGGCCGCCATGGCCCGGCTCTTCGCCGACCGGCCGGACGCCCTGGAGAATTCCCTGCGGCTTGCCGAGCGGCTGGAGTTCACGCTGGCGGATCTGGGCTACCGCTTTCCCGATTATCCGGGTCCGCCGGGCGAAACGATGGACGGCTATCTGCGGAAGATCGCGTTCTTCGGCGCGCATCAGCGCTATGGCGGCGTCGCCGGACGCGTGCGCAGCCAGCTCGAGCGAGAGCTCGGGCTCATCGCGAAGCTCGGCTTCAGCGGATATTTTCTGATCGTCTGGGATCTCTGCAATTTCGCGAGGGAGGCGGGCACGCTGGCGCAGGGCCGGGGCAGCGCGGCCAATTCCGTGGTCTGCTACGCCCTCGGCATCACGGCGGTCGATCCGATCGGCTGCGGGCTGCTGTTCGAGCGCTTCCTGTCCGAAGGGCGCACCGACTGGCCCGACATCGACCTGGATCTGCCGAGCGGGGAGCGTCGCGAGGCGGTCATTCAATATGTGTACGGCAAGTACGGGCGGCGCGGCGCGGCGATGACGGCGAACGTCATCACCTACCGCGGGCGCAGCGCGGTGCGGGAGGCGGGCAAGGTGCTGGGGTTTCCCGAGGACATCCTGGACCGCTACTGCCGGCTCCACGCGCACGGCGACTACCCGCACACGCTGGAATTGACCGAGCAGCTCCGCATGGCGGGGATCGAGCCGAACCACCCGCGGCTGCCGGCCCTGCTGGCGCTCTGCCGGGGGATGAAAGGCCTGCCGCGCCACTTGGGGCAGCATTCCGGAGGCATGGTGATCAGCGCGGGCCGGCTCGACCGGATCGTGCCCTTGGAGAACGCCAGCATGCCCGGCCGCGTGGTTCTCCAGTGGGACAAAAGCGACTGCGAGGACATGGGCATCATCAAGGTCGATCTGCTCGGGCTCGGCATGATGGCGGTCCTCCAGGAGACGGTGGAGCTCTGCGCGGACCGGGGCCGGGCGGTGGATCCCGCCCGTATTCCCAAGGACGACGCAGCCACCTTCGAGCTGATGGGCCGGGCCGATACGATCGGGGTGTTCCAGATCGAATCCCGCGCCCAGATGGCGACCCTCCCCCGGATGAAGCCGAAGTATTTCTACGACGTGGCGGTCGAGGTGGCGATCATCCGCCCGGGTCCCATCCATGGCCAGGCGGTCCATCCTTACCTCGCCCGCCGCGCCGGCCGGGAGCCGGTGAGCTATCCGGATCCGCGGGCCGAGCCCATCCTCCGGCGCACCTTGGGCATCGTGCTGTTCCAGGAGCAGATGCTGCGCCTGGCGATGGAGCTTGGGGGCTTCACCGCGGCCGAAGCGGACGAACTGCGGCGCGCCATCGGGTTCACCCGCTCGGCCGAGCGGCTAGAAAGGATGGAGAGGAGGCTGGACGAAGGGATGCGGCGCAATGGTGTCAAGGACGAGGCGCGGATCCAGCTCCGGCGCGCGCTCGTCTCGTTCGCCCTGTATGGATTCCCCGAAAGCCACGCCTTGAGCTTCGGTTTTCTCGCCTACGTCAGCGCCTGGCTCAAGGTCCATCGCCCGGCGGAATTTTACGCGGCCCTCCTGAACTGCCAGCCGATGGGCTTTTATTCGCCGGCGAGCCTCGTCCAGGACGCCCGGCGTCATGGAATCGAGGCGCGGCCGGTGTGCGTCGTCCGCTCCGCGCTCAAATGCGCGGTCGAAAGCGACGCCGCGTTCCGGTTGGGGCTTGGAACCCTGCGCGGTGTGCGAGCGGCGGCGATGGAGGCGGTCCTGGCGGCGCGCGCGGCCCAACCCTTCGCCTCGCTTTCGGACTTCCTGCGACGCACCGGGTTGGGGGCGCCGGAGCGGCGCGCGCTGGCCGAATCGGGGGCGCTGGACGGGCTCGCGGGCGACCGGCGCACCGCCCTCTGGCGCGTCGAAAGCCAGGGAGGGGAGGGCGAGCTTTTCGCCGGCGAAGAGGCGGGGGAGGATGCCCTTTCACCGCTCGAAGCCATGACCCACCTGGAACGCCTTCAGGCCGATTTCCGCACGCTCGCGCTCACCCCGGAGGAGCACCCGATGGCCTGTCTGCGGGCCGGGCTGTCCGGGATCGTTCGGGCCGGGGACCTCGCCCGGGCCCGGCCCGGCGATCGCGTCCGGGTGGGCGGCTCGGTCATCACGCGGCAGCGGCCGGGCACGGCGAAGGGGTTCTGCTTCATCACCCTGGAGGATGAGACGGGCCACGCGAACGCGGTCGTGAGCCCCGCCCTGTTCGAGGCCCGCCGGCTGGTCATCAATCTCGAAGCGGCCCTCGTGATCACGGGCCGGGTCCAGAACGAGGAGGGCGTCGTCCACATTCGCGCGGAAAGGATCGAGAAGCTTCCCGAGGCGGGGCTGCCGGAGCAGGCTTCGCACGATTTCCGGTGAGGGCCGCGTTCAAAAAAAAGGCCGGAAAAATTCACCGGTTTGCCACGCGGATTTCAGGAAACTCGGGTAGAATTGCGAAACCTTCCTCGGCGCTCCGCGTCCAACCGGGAACCTTTTCTTTTTCTTATGGCCACGACTCCTTTCGACCCCGACCGTCAGCTCCTCGACGAAGACCTGCAGATCGTGCGCGGCACTCTCGCCGCCATCACGCCCGACGTCCGTTCCTATTCCAAGCGGTCGGCCGAAGCCATCCAGGAGGCGCTCCAGCGCCTCGACATCGCCCAGCGGGAAATCCGGGCAGGCACGGCCATCAAGGCGATCCCCCGGACTCTCGGCGGCCTCTGACGCGCAGCCCCCTTCCCCCTTGGCGGCGAGGCCGCCGACTGGCAGGATGATCCGCCATGCCCATCGTCACTTCCGAATCGCGGCTCGCGATCGAGGCCGCCGGATACGGCCTTCCGGCGGAGGCCCTGTTCGCGGCGGTTCATGATCGGCGCGGGAGCTTCTTCCTGGACAGCGGGCTTTCGGCGGGGGGGCTGGGCGCCTTTTCGTTTCTGGGGTTCGAGCCGTTCCTCACCGCGCGGGCCTGGGCCGGCCGGCTCGAGCTCGAATGGGCCGGCGCCGGCGCTCCCGAGATCCGGACCGGCGAGCCATTGGACGAGCTTCGAAAGCTCCTGCTCCGATTCCGTTCGGACGGCGGCGAAGTTCCGTTCTGCGCGGGAGCGGTCGGGTATTTTTCGTACGAATGGGGCGTCCGGCGCGAAGGCGTCCGGCCCGCCGGCGGCGGGAGCGATGCGCCTTCGGGAGCCAGTCCGGATTTCGAATTCGCATTTTATGACGGCCTTGTCGCCGTCGAGGAGCGGACGGGCGAGGCCTTGCTCGTCGCGAATGCGGTCCATCTCGATTCCAAGGCCGCCATCCTCGAGCGGTTGGGACGCCAAATCGGCGAGGCGCTTGCGCATCCGCCCCCTTTGGGCGACTGGTGGCCGGAGCGGGCGGGTTGCTGGTGCGAGAGCCTGCCCCGGCCGGCTTATCTGAAGGCCGTGGAACGCATCCGAGAATTCATCGCGGCGGGCGATGTCTATCAGGTGAACCTGACCCAGCGCTTCGAGGCGGCCCAGGCCGGGTCCCCGTACGCCTTGTACCGGCGGCTGCGCGAGCGCAGCCCGGCGCCCTTCGGCTGCTGCCTCGATCTGGGTTCGACCCGGATCCTCGGAAGCTCCCCCGAGCGCCTCCTGAACGTCGCCGGCGGGCGTGCCCGGACGCGGCCCATCAAGGGAACGCGCCCGCGCGGGCGGACCGCGGTCGAAGACGCCCGCCTCGCGTCGGAGCTTGCGTCCAGCGCCAAGGACCGGGCGGAGCTGCTCATGATCGTCGATCTGGAACGCAACGATCTGGGACGGGTCTGCGAATTCGGATCGGTTGAAGTGGAGGAGAACTTCGTCCTGGAAACGCATCCCACGGTGCATCACTTGGCGGCCCAGGTGGCCGGTCGGCTGGCTCCGGGGGTCGACGCCCTCGCCTGCGCCGCGGCGCTCTTCCCCGGCGGGTCGATCACCGGCGCGCCGAAGATCCGGGCGATGCAAATCGCCTCGGAATTGGAAACCTGCCCGCGGCACGCGTACACGGGCGCGGTGGGTTATCTGGGGTTCGACGGGAGTTGCGATTTGAACGTCGCGATCCGCAGCTTCTTTCTGCGGGACGGGCGGGTCCGCTTCCACGCCGGGGGCGGCGTGGTGTGGGACTCCGAGCCCGAGGCGGAGTATGTGGAGATGCGCGCCAAGGCCCGCGCGCTCGTCGCCGCGGCTTCCGGGGACGAGGAGCAATCCTGGCCGTGACGCCCGAGCCCCAGTTCATGCTCGACGGGCGGCTTCTGCCCGGATCGAAGGCACGGGTATCGATCCTGAGCGAGGGGCTCCAGCACGGTCTCGGCGCCTTCGAGACGATGCGGGTCCGGGACGGCCGGGCGATCTTTTTCGAGGACCATGCGGCGCGGCTGCGGCGCGCGGCCGCGGCGCTGGGACTCGACGCGCGCGCCTGCGAAGGCGGTCGGGAGCGCTGCGAGCGGCTGCTGGCGGTCGGCGGGGAGCGTTCCTGCGCCCTAAAATGGGTCCTCTACGGCGACGAGGAGGGCGGGACGGCCGAGGCCCTGTTCACACGGCCCCTTCCGTACCAGGAGGAGCACTACGCGAAGGGGTTCGTTCTGCGAACGATGCCGGCCGTCGGAGAGGGGAGCGGCTTGAAAACGCTGGCGCGCTGGCCGCAGGTGCTCGCGCGGCGGCAGGCCGCGGCCGCCGGCGCCGACGAGGC
This sequence comes from Opitutaceae bacterium, assembly GCA_050737455.1. Classification (GTDB taxonomy): domain Bacteria; phylum Verrucomicrobiota; class Verrucomicrobiia; order Opitutales; family Opitutaceae; genus Palsa-1447. Next base: position 6,529 of record JBOHXF010000392.1, read on the forward strand.
CCTGTTCGTCGGCCCGGACGGCGACGTGCGGGAGGGGGCGGTCACGAACGTGTTTGCCGTCGAACGAGGCGTCCTGTTGACGCCGCCGCTCGACGGGCGGATCCTCCCGGGCATCGCGCGCGCCCGAGTGGTCAGCCTAGGCTCCGCCCACGAGGCGGTGCTGCCGCTGCCGCGCCTGCTCGCCGCCGACGAGGTGTTCGTGACGAACGCGCTGCTCGGCGTCATGCCCGTGTCCCGCGTGGACGACCTGCTTTTCCCCCTGAACGATAACCCGGTCACCCGGGAAATGCGCCGCCTGTTCGAGGCCGAAGCCGGCGTGATGGAAGGCTGGGAGGGGGAACCGGCCGGAAATCCGGCCTCGAATCTTTCGGTCTGATCGCCTCAAGGAGCGGCATAGACTTCGATCAGCCCGGTTCCCTGGGCCGGATAGCCGGGTGCGGCGGCGAGCGTCGCCGTGACGCTGCCGGGCGCCGCGAGCGCCACCAGGGCGGCGTCCGCGCCGCCGGACGCGAACGGGAAGGCGCCGGCCTCCGCGCCGAGAGTCGCGATCTGGTCCGCCTGGGCCGACGCCGACCAGCCGGCGTTCGCGGCCAGCTCGCCGCCGCCCGAATCGAAAAGGGTCAGGGCCGGATGGGTGAGGACAGGAGAGATCCCGAAGAGGGAGAGCGCCGGGCCGGCGCCGCGAAGGAGCAGACGCTCCGATCCGGGGCCGCTCACGGTCAAACCCAGCACCAGGCTTTCCGCGCCGATTGCGCCCCGGCAGGACAGATTGACGAGGCGATTGCCGTTCGCCGGCGACAGGTCGTAGATTTCCACGAGGCCGATCTTTCCGGAGAGGTCGGCTGCCGGAAGCCCCGGGGCGGGGGATACGACGGCCGTGTAGGCCCCGGGCGGCAGAGTGTCGACGAGTGCGCTGTCGCCGCCGCCTCCGGCCCAGGAGACCAGCGGAAAGGCCCCCGACTCGGCCGCCGCCTGCGCGGCGCCCGCGCCACCATCCGGGGCGCTCGTCCAGCCGGTGTTGGCGGCCACCACTTGGCCCGATGCGGAGTAAATCTGGAGCCGGGTGGCGGCGATGCATTGCGCGGCGGGGACGCCGACCGTCTGGAGCGAGGGGCCCGCGGCCCGGACCAGCAGCGTCGCGCCGGCGGCTGCTGAACCGGAGATCACGAAGCCGGCGACGAGGGCGTTCGCGGACTCGACCAGGCCCCGGGCGGAAAGGTTGATCAGGTGCGCCGGGCCCGTTCCGGCGGGCACGGTCGTTTGAGGCGGTTGGGCCGGAGTTTCGGCCGGGAGCACCCAGTCGAGC
>JBOHXF010000393.1:0-2015 GCA_050737455.1 Opitutaceae bacterium
CCTGCGCCATCCAATAACATTTAAACTCAGGATTCCACCGCTACTCCGTGGACGAGGAGTGGCTCGTGCCGCATTTCGAGAAGATGCTGTACGACCAGGCTCAGATCGCGGTGAATGCGTTGGAAACCTGGCAGGCGACCGGCGACGAACGCCTGGCCTGGATCGTGCGGGATATCCTGGAGTATGTCCTGCGCGATCTGGCCGACCCTGCCGGCGGATTCTATTCGGGGGAGGACGCGGACAGCGAGCGGCCCGAAGGCGGCCACGGGGAGGGCGCGTTCTACGTCTGGACGGCCGGTGAAATCGATTCGGCGCTGCGGGCCAAAGGGAGCCCTGCCGCCGAGCTTGTCCGGTTGCACTTCGGCGTGAGGGCCGAGGGCAACGTCCCGCCGGATCGCGATCCGCAAAGAGAGATGGCAGGCAGGAACATTCTCGCCGCCGCGGGAGGCTTGAGCGAGTCCGCCCGGCGGCTTGGGATCCCGCTTCAGGAAGCCAGCGATCGGCTCACGGGCGCGCTGGATATTCTCCGCGAGGTGCGCGCCCGGCGGCCTCGCCCCGCCCGGGACGAGAAAGTCCTGACGGCGTGGAACGGGCTCATGATCTCCGCGCTCGCCCGCGCCGCCGCTGCTCCGGCGGAGAGCCTGGCCGACCGGCGGGCCGCGTATCTCGAGGCGGCTGGGCGGGCCGCCCGCTTCGTCCGCGAAGCGCTCTGGGACGAGGCGTCCCGCTCGCTTTTTCGCTCCTGGCGGCGGTTCGGCGACCACCCGGAGCGGAGCCGCCGGGCGGACGCCCCGGGCTTCGCGGAGGATTACGCCGATCTGATCCAAGGGCTGCTCGACCTTTACGAGGCGGGCTTCGATCCCGCCTGGCTCCAATGGGCCGACCGGCTTCAGGAGCGGATGGACGAACGGTTTTGGGACGAGGCGTCCGGAGGATATTTCAGTTCGGACGCCGGCGCGGCCGACATCATCGTGCGGCTCAAGGACGATTACGACGGGGCCGAGCCGGCGCCGAGTTCGGTCGCCGCGATGAATCTCTTTCGGTTGGAGGCGATGCTGGGCGGCGGTGGGAACGCCCCCCGGCGGCTGACGGGACTGAGGACGCTGGAGGCATTCCGGGCGCGCTGGATGGAACACCCCGAGGCATTGCCCCAGATGCTGTGCGCCCTGGAACTCGCCCTGGACGCCCCGCGGCACGTCGTCCTCGCCGGGGATCCCGACGCCCCCGGTTTTCGCGCCTTGGCCGAGGTCGTTCGCGAGAACCTGGGTCCGTTCCGCAGCCTAATGGCCGCTCCACCGGACGCGCCGGCCACCGCAGACTCCCGGTCCTGGCTCGCGTCCCGCGCGCCCTGGCTGGCCGGCATGCGCCCGGTGGACGGACGGCCCGCGGCCTATGTCTGCGAAAATTTCGCATGCCGGGCGCCGGTCACGGACCCGGCCGCGCTGCGCAAGGCGCTGGCCGCTACAACTGAACCGGAAGGCCGATCTCGATGATCTGGGACGGGGTGATCTGGTAGTAGTCCTTCGCGGGGCGGGCATTTCGGCTCAGGAAGCTGTAGAAGCTTTTTTCCCACTCCCACATCCCGCTGTTGCCGCCGGTGATCACCATCTCGCGGTTGAAGAAGTAGGTGGCCGCCTCGGGGTTGATCGGAACCCCGGCCCAGCGGATCTTTTCCATCAGATCGCCGACATGGGGCGATTGCATGTAGCCATAGTGGCCCACCGCCCGCCAGATGCCTTCGCCGATCTCCCGCAGCTTGAGCCGGCGGATTTCGGGAATGGTCGGCACGTCCTCCGCCAGGATGCTGAGCAGAACGATCGTGTGGTGCAGGCAGCGGTTCGATTTGACATGATGCAGAAGCGCGATCGGGGTGCCTTCGGGGGACCCGGCCATGAACACACCCGCGCCGGGCACGCGCACCACGTACTTGCTGCGCGCGATCGACGTCAGTTCATCTTCGGTGACGTTCCCGCCATAGACGCGCCGAAAGATGGCGGCGCGGCCCGTCTTCCAAG
>JBOHXF010000394.1:0-3126 GCA_050737455.1 Opitutaceae bacterium
GGGCGCAAGATCATCGTCGACAGCTATGGCGGCTGGGGTCGACATGGCGGCGGCGCGTTCTCGGGCAAGGACCCATCCAAGGTCGACCGCTCGGCAGCCTACCTCTGCCGCTGGGTCGCCAAGAACATCGTGGCCTCCGGGCTTGCGGACATCTGCGAATTGCAGGTGGCCTACGCGATCGGCCGGGCCGATCCGGTGAGCATCTGGGTGGATTCGATGGGCACGGCCAAGGTGCCCGAGGAGCGGATCGTCAAGGCCGTCCGGGAGGTTTTCAACTTCAAGCCGGCGGAGATCATACGCCAGCTCGACCTGCTCCGGCCGATCTACCGATCGACCACCAATTACGGCCACTTCGGCAAGCCGGAGCTGCCGTGGGAGCGCACCGACAAGGCCCAGGCGCTCCGCCAGGCCGCCCAGTAAGCCCAGGACCCCCATGCCCGCCTCCACCCTCGACCAGCCGGGCCAGGACTTCCTGGTCCGCGACCTCGCCCTCGCCGATTGGGGCCGCCAGGAAATAGCGGTCGCCGAACACGAGATGCCCGGCCTCATGGCTATGCGCCGCAAGTTCGGCCCGAAGAAGCCGCTCGAGGGAGTGCGCGTGACGGGCTCCCTGCACATGACGGTGCAGACCGCGGTCCTCATCGAGACGCTGCGCGAACTCGGCGCGGACCTTCGCTGGGCGTCCTGCAACATTTTCTCAACCCAGGATCACGCCGCCGCCGCCATTGCGCGGGCCGGGGTGCCGGTCTTCGCATGGAAAGGCGAAAGCCTGGAGGAGTACTGGAATTGCACTTGGCGGGCGATCATCCATCCCGGCGGCAAGGGCCCGCAGCTTGTGGTCGATGACGGAGGCGACGTGACGCTCCTTCTGCACAAAGGCTTCGAGATGGAAGAGGGCGGCCGCTGGGCGGACGAACCGGGCTCCTCTCCCGAGGAGCAGGTGGTGAAGAACCTCCTGAAACGGATTGCGCGCGAGAGCCCCCATGTCTTCCACGAGATCGCCAAGGAGTGGCGGGGGGTGTCGGAGGAGACGACCACGGGCGTGCACCGACTTTACCAGCTTCACGAGCGCGGCAAGCTGCTTGTTCCGGCGATCAATGTGAACGACTCGGTGACCAAATCGAAGTTCGACAACCTGTACGGCTGCCGCGAGTCGCTGGCCGATGGGCTCAAGCGCGCGACCGATGTGATGATCGCCGGCAAGGTCGCGGTGGTCTGCGGCTACGGCGACGTCGGCAAGGGCTGCGCCCATTCGCTCCGGGGATTCGGCGCGCGGGTGATCGTCACCGAAATCGATCCGATCAACGCATTGCAGGCGGCGATGGAGGGTTTCGAAGTCACGACGATCGAGGAGACCCTGGGCCGCGGCGACATCTACGTCACCACCACCGGCAACTGCGACGTCATCACGCTGGAGCACCTGGAGCGCATGAAGGACCAGGCGATCGTGTGCAATATAGGCCATTTCGACACGGAGATCCAGGTCCAGCGCCTCGAGGCGGCGCCCGGGGTGCGCCGAACGACGATCAAGCCGCAGTACGACCTTTACACGTTCCCGAGCGGCCGATCGCTTTACCTGCTCGCCGAGGGCCGGCTCGTCAACCTGGGCTGCGCCACCGGGCATCCCTCGTTCGTCATGTCGAACAGTTTCACGAACCAGAGCCTTGCGCAGATCGATCTATGGGAGAACCGGGAGCGCCACCGCGTGGGCGTGTACCGGCTGCCCAAGCGCCTGGACGAGGAGGTCGCGCGGCTGCATCTGGACAGGATCGGTGTCAAGCTGACGAAGCTCACGGCGCAGCAGGCGGCCTATCTGGGCGTGCCGGCGGACGGGCCCTACAAGCCCGAGCATTACCGATATTGAGCCGGCCGGGCTACCGCGGGCGCGCGGATTCGTGCCACTGGCGCAGCAGGCGCCAATGCAGAAGATAAACCGCGCCCACGAACAGGAAGCCCAGGAGGCACGCCGCCAGGCCGGTGGCGAACAGCTCCGGGCTGCGGAGCTGGGAATAGTAGACGGTCGTCATGAAGCCGAGGCCGCCGACGCCATTTTGAGCGCTGCCCGCCAGGAAGTCTCCGGTGATCGCGCCGATCGGGGCGAGCGTGCCGGCGATCTTCAGGCCCATCAGGTAATGGGGCAGCGCCGCGGGGACGCGGAGCCGCCGGAGCTCGTCGCGGCGGCGCGCTCCGCACATCACGAACAGCTCGACCAGGCGCCGGTCGACCGAGGCGAAGCCCAGCATGGTGCTCGCGACGACCGGAAAGAAGCAGATCATGAAGGTGATAGCGACGATGGCCGGCAGGCCCTGCCCGAGCCACAGGACATAGATCGGGGCGAGGATGACGACAGGGGTCATCTGGAAGAGGAGCACGTACGGGGAGAGAGCGCGCCGCATGAGCCCCGAGAGGGACAGCGCGGCGGCGAGGAGGAAGCCGAGCCCGGCGGCCGCGACGAATCCGAGGGCGGCGCCCTCGAAGGTGAGCAGGGCGGCCGGCACCAGGGTCCGTCGCTCGCGCCAGGCGGCCGCGAGCACTTCGTGCGGAGCCGGCAGGAGAAAGCTGGGGATCGAAAAGGCCAGCTTCACGCCGTACCAGATTCCGACCAGCAAGGCGCCGGCGACGAGGGCGGGCACGGACGAGCGGAGGAGTTTCATGGACGGTCCGTGTGCGCGGCGCGGAGCGCGCGACCCGCCCGCGCGAGCAGACCGAGGAACGCCGGATCCTCGCGCAGTTCCGGGCCGCGGGGATAGGGGAGGGGGATGTCGAGGACGGAGGCGATCCGGCCGGGCGCCGGGGACAGGACAACGACCCGGGTGGAGAGGAACACGGCCTCGGCCACCGAATGGGTCACGAAAAATCCGGTGAAATTCGCCTGCGCGCGCAGCGCGAGCAGATCCTCGTTCAGGCGGTCCCGGCTCATCTCGTCGAGCGCGCCGAACGGTTCGTCCAAGAGCAGGATCTGCGGCGCGATGCTGAGCGCGCGCGCGAGCGATACCCGCATGCGCATCCCGCCGGAAAGCTGCCAGGGATATTTGTCCGCCGAGGAAACGAGATCGACCGAAGCGAGCATTTCCGCGACCCGGCGGCGGCGAACGGCGCCGTCGGCGCCCCGAAGTTGAAGCGGCA
>JBOHXF010000395.1:0-5271 GCA_050737455.1 Opitutaceae bacterium
ATCCGGAGCCGTCGATGGCCGACGGACGGGGCCGATGGCGGGCCGAGCGCGAAGCGGCTCCGGCAATTCCGGGAGACGCAGGCGGCGGGCAGCCGATTTCCGGCGCCCGCGAGCCGCGAATGAAATCAGGCGGCGAGCCCGGAACGGCGCTTCAGCCAGACCAGGCCGAGCAGGGAGACGCCCAGGAGGGCCAGCGTCGCGCCGCCGTCCGGAACCTCCGTCAATTGATTCTGGGCCACGGCGCCGCTGGAAGTGACCAGGTTCGCCACCTCAACTCCGTAGGCGCCGTCGGCTGCCTGCTCCGGATCGCTGAAGTTCGACAACACGGCGCTGAGGAAGATGTTCGGATTGCTCGTCTCGTCGGTCTGCAGGTCCGACAGGGTCGGAATCTCGGGCGTATCGGGGTTCACACCGAGCGTTTCGCCCATCAGCTCCCAGATGACGTTCTGGAGGTCGGCGCTCGATTCGGCGCGGGTCAGGGAGTCGACGCCGCCCGAGCCGGTCTTGCCGTAATAGTAGCCGTACGAGGCCAGGCCACCGGAGACGAATTGGGAGTACAGCCAGGCCACCGAGACGGGCAAAGCCTCCGTCACGCCTTTGGTGAGCTCGATGTTGTTGCTGAGCGTGTAGCTGTAGGCGGTTCCGGCGGTGACGTCCTGGTTCAGCTCCACGCAGAAGGTCTCGAACTGGTCGGCCGCGAGGCCGAGCCCGGCATCGGCGCCGGTCGGGGACTGGTAATCGTAGAGGTCCAATCCCGGCGCGGTTGCGGTGAATTCGCCGCCGTAGCCCACCAGCGTCGAACCCGATTTCACGGGGTCGGAAAAGGGCGTGGTCTTGATCGAGAGGGTGTTATCGCCGAGCGCCGTCAGCGCCGGCGCGGCCAGGATCAGAAGGGCGAGGGTAGGTTTCAGGAGTCGGGTCATTTGAACGCGGAACAATGCTTGATGCATGCCAAACTTGAAAAATCGCTGGAGCATTTCACAAGACGTTCCCTGCTAATGTAACATGATTATGGGTGGAAACACGAATTCGAATCCGGACCCGTGTGAATTGTAAATTTTCCCGACAAGTCGCGACGTTCGCCGCTGGGCGGAAGGCCATGTCGGAATTCTTTACGATTTCGTGCAAAATGCCTTTGTCGTACATGATCCTACACGATATTTTGAGCCAATTATATCTCTTAAAATTAACGACTAACAATTCGCATCAAAAACCGGACTCATGCTGGCACCGCAATTGCTTTACTCTCAACTATGAAATTGTTCCGGCTCCCCTTGGTCCTTGGTCTTGCCGCCACAGCCGTTTCGTTGGCCCAGGCCGACAACTATAGCTTCAAGACCAGCAGCCTTGACTCCATTGCCCATGGCACGGCGTACACCTGGGGTTTGAGCGGTACGACGCTGAACTCGCTGGAAAGCGCGATCAACAGCGGATCGGACATCACGAGCGCCACCCTGACAATTTCCGACATTTCCGACTGGACGACGGAGCAGGCCGACGTGCTGTACGTCAATCTGCTCAACGGGGTGAACAGCGGCGTGAACTCTTACGAGTACAACAGCAATCCCACCACGAACGACACCAGGTTCGGGAGCGATTATTTCAACAAGGCGAGCTCTCACTTGAAATACGGCGCCGCCGCGAACAACTCGCTGCTCGTCTATAACGGCGCCTACAACGCCAAGGGGTACACGGGCAGCAACGAAAAGAGTTCGGGAATCTCGGGCGCGACCAAGCTGAGCAATGGCGACTACGTCGAGCCGGGCACCTGGAGCGATCCTTTCGGGCAAGGGACGGCCAAGAACTCCACGACGACGGGAGAGAATGCGGGGACCGGCGCAACCGACTCGATCACCTACAATTCGGATTTCAATTTGGTGATCACGCTGAACGCGGCCAACATCTCGCTTCTGACCGGCTACCTCGCCGCCGATTACGGCAGCAGCAGCGCCTACGTTGGGCTCGGATTCAGTCCGGATTGCCATTATTACGATAATGGGGTTTGCCTGAACATCACGACCTCGACTCCGACTTCCGGCGTTCCGGATGGCGGGATGACCCTGGCCATGCTTGGCATCGCGCTGGCCGGCTTGGCGTACGTCCGCAGCCGTTCGAAGGCCGCAGCATTCTGCTGAACCGCTTGGGCTCTGAAGCCCCTGCGCGCCTGGCGCGATCAAGGCGCTCAAGGAACTCCGCAAGCGCACGCAACCGGGCGCGACGCTCTCGCGGAACACCCGGGCTGAACTCGCCACGGAACTCGCGGACCAGGAAGCTGGACTTGCCGGCGGGGCCGGATAATCGCAGATTATCCCGAACCAGAACCAGCCATGAACGAAGTTGTTTTTGAAATCACCCAGGAGGCCGATGGCGGCTTCGTCGCCGAAGCCCTCGGGGAAAGCATCTTCACCCAGGCCGACACGTGGGACGAACTGCGCGCCAACGTGCGCGAGGCGGTGACGACGTTCCACTTCGACCGGCCCGCGCCAATGCGGCTGCGGCTGCACCTGGTGCGCGATGAAATTTTGGTGTGAAGCGGCTATCCGCATGATGGGCAAGTCGACGCGGCCGGCGATCGCCCTCCTCGCTTGCGCGGCGGTGGCCGGCGCCGGATGCACGCGGGACATCCGCGAGGCGCGGCATCTGCACCGGGCCCGCGACGACGTGGCCTCCGGAAATTACAGCGCCGCCGATACGGAATATCGCATTGCGCTGCAGGACGCGCCCGGCGATCCGGATGCGCTTGGCGCCCTCGGCACCCTCTACTACCACGAAGGCCGGGTCTTGGCCTCCTACATCCTTCTCCGCCACGCATTGGCGAACGAGCCGGACAACGGGCGGTTTCAGCTCACTTACGGCTTGGACTGCCTGACGCTGGTCAGGATTCCCGAAGCGCGGACCGCGGCGAAAAAAGCCGTCGCGATCCTCGGCGGCGATCCGGACGCCCTGCTTCTGCTGGCCGACACCTCGGAGTCCGCGCAGGACGAGGCCGAATCGGAGAGGATCATCGACGGGCTCCGCAAAGGCCATCCGGACATCGCCGCCTTTCACGTCGCGGTCGGCGCGATGCGGCTCGCCGACGGCAACGGGGCGGCCGCCGAGCGCGAATTCAAGCGTGCGCTTCAATTGGATCCCAAGTCGGCCGCCGCGTACGCCGAACTGGGCCGCCTGTATCTCGACCGGAACGATCCGGACCGAGCCGGGCCCGCCCTCAAGAAGGCGGCCGAACTTTCATCGCTTCGGTCGCCCAGGCGGATCGAATACGCCCGCTTCCTGATGAAAAAGGGCGATCTGGACGCCGCGAAGCGGGAGCTGGCGGAGATCACGGCCAAGGCCCCCGACTTCATCCCGGCGTGGGCCGAAACGATGCGCCTTGCGTCTGCGCAGGGGGATGCCGCGGAGTGCCTGCGGGACACGGCAAGAATCCTGAACCAGGATCCGGCCAATTACGACGCGCTCGAGCAGCGCGTCGAACTGGCGATGGACCGGGGCGATCCCGACGATGCGCTCTCCAACCTCCAGCGCCTGGAGCGGTATTATCCGCAGGCGCCGCAACTGAGGTACCAGGAGGCACTCGCCTATCTGAGGAAGCGCGATGCGAGCAGCGCGGAGAACAATCTGAGCGAAGCCGTCCTGCTCGCTCCCCATTACGACGACGCGATCCTGATGCTGGCCCGGCTCAAGCTCCGCAAGGGAGAATCCGCGCTGGTCGTCGCCGCCATGAAGCAGATGCTCAAGCGGGAGCCCGGCAACCGCGAGGCGCTCTTCCTTCTCGCGCAGGCGCAGCAGGACGCGGGCAATCTCGAACCGGCCCTCGACATCTTCCGCGCGCTGGGGCGGGCCTCGCCGAAATCGCCCGAGGGCCCGTACCTTGTCGGAACCGTGCTTTTGGAGCTGAACCAAAACGCCGAGGCGCGGCAGGCCTTCGAGCGGTCGGTCGGGCTGTCGGAAAGCTACTGGCCGTCCCAGGATATGCTGGTGGAGATGGACCTGTCCGCCCGGCGCTCCGCGGACGCCGAACGCCGGGTCCGGCATCTGCTGCAAGCCTATCCCAAGGCTGCGCTTCCCTGGGTCCTGCGGGCCAAGATCCGCATCGCCGGCGGCGACGGCGCCGGCGCGGAGTCCGATCTCCTCAAGGCCATCCGGCTCGATCCGAATTCCCAGGTCGCCTACCTGGAGTTGGCCAGAATCTACATCGATCGGCACCAGGCCCGGCTTGCTCTCGACAAGCTGGGCCCGTTCGCGGCCCGCACCCGCAGCGTTCCGGCGCTGATGCAGGTCGGCATGCTTCATAACGCCCTGGGCGAATACGCGGCGGCCCGGCAAGCCTACGAGGAGCTCCTCACCATCAATCCGGACTTCAGTCCGGCGCTCAACAACCTGGCCGTGCTTTACAGCCAAAAGTTCGGCCAGCTCGACCACGCCTACGACCTTGCGAGGAAAGCCCGGGAGTTCGCGCCCGGCGATCCGGTGGTCGCCGACACTCTTGGCTGGATCCAATACCGCCGGGGCGACCAGGAGGGCGCTCTCTCCCTCCTGCAGGAAAGCGCGGGCGAGGATCCGACCTCGCCGGACATCGAATACCATCTCGGCATCGTCTATTACCTGCTGGGGCGGGAGGCGTCGGCGACCCAGGCCCTCCAGGTGGCCCAGCGCAGCGCCGATCCTGCGACCCGGAAGGACGCCGCCCGCCGGCTCGCTTTGCTGGCCATCGATCCCGCCACGGCCGGCGCGTCCGTCCGCGCGGATTTGGAGCGCCGCCTAAGCGGAGGCGCGCAGGACCCCGTCCTGCTGGAACGCCTGGCCGCCATCGAGGCGCGCGACGGTGATGCGGCCGATGCGGTCCGCCATTACGAAGCGGCGCTCAAGCTCGCCCCGACGATCGCGCCGGCCATGGTCGCGCTGGCGCGGCTCTACAGCGGCCCCCTGCACGATTTCGCGCGCGCGCGGCAATTGGTGCAGAGCGCGCACGCCATCAAGCCGAACGACCCCGCCGTCACGTGGGCCCTGGGCGATGTGCTTTACCGCACGGGCGACTACAAATGGTCGGTCGACCTCCTTGAACAGGCGAAACAGGGACTGCCGAACGCGCCGGGGCTTCGCTACGCTCTGGCGCAGGGCTACTACAGCATCGGCCGGGTGACGGACGCCGAAACGGCCGTCCAGCAGGCCCTGGCCAGCCCGGCGCCGTTCGCGCTGCGCAAGGACGCCGTGCGGCTCGCGGCGCTGATGTCGGCCGCCGGCGGGGCGGATCCGGCGGCGGCTCTCCCGGAG
>JBOHXF010000396.1:0-2287 GCA_050737455.1 Opitutaceae bacterium
CAACCAGGAGAAGGTCCTGGAAGACGTGCGCCGGGTGCTCAAGCGGGAGAAATACTGCCTGATCGTCGTCGCCGAAGGGCTCGTCGACGCCGACGGCAACTATCTGGCGGCCGATTCGGCGACCGACGCCTTCGGGCACGCCAAGCTTGGCGGAGCCGGCGACGCCCTCGGTGAAATCATCGAAGCGAACATTCCCGGCACGAAGGTCCGCGTCGCCCGGCCCGGCCTGATTCAGCGCGCGGCCGCCCATGCGGCTTCGAAGACGGACGCCGACGAGGCGTTCCTGGCCGGCCAGGCGGCGGTCCGCGCCGCCGTCGCGGGCGAAACCGACAAGATGGTCACACTGATCCGCGGCGAGACCGACCATTACACCTGCGAAACCGGGCTCGCGCCCCTCGCGGAGATCGCGAACGGCGTGAAGAAGCTGCCCCGCGAATGGATCAATGAGGACGGCGTCAGCATGAATTTCCAATTCCTGCGCTACGCGCAGCCGCTCGTCCAAGGGGAGATCCAGCTTCCCTACGAGAACGGGGTGCCGATCTATGCCCGCCTCGACAAGTCCCGGGTCGACAAGCTGCTGACCCCATACGACGTGTGAGCCGGTCTCCGGGAAGCGCGGGCTGAGCGAGTCCGAGCGCACCAGCCGCCTCGTGATCGTGCGCCCCACAGGCACATCGCCCGCATTCCGGCCGCGTGCCTCATGACACGGTCTCCGGCTGAAATCCGCCGCCGAGGCTGGCTTGCCCTGGGGTGGATCGCCTGGATCGCGCTCGCGCTGGCCGCCCGGTTCGCCGGCCCTGATGGGCAAAACCGCGCGGAGCTGGGCCGATTCCTGGGGCGGTTTCATCCGGTCATCGTCCATCTGCCTATCGCGCTGATGCTCCTCGTGCCGGTTTTGGAGCTGGCCGGGCGGACGCCTGCCCGGCCCCACCTGCGGTCCGCAGCCGGATTCGTCCTTGGCCTCACGGCCGCTGCGGCGCTCGTGGTCGCATTCGACGGCTGGCTCCTCGCCCGAACTGGCGCGTACCGGGGCCATTTGGTCGACCGCCACATGTGGGGCGGGGTGATGTTTTCGGCGCTCTGCCTCGTCGCCGCGACGCTGCGCGGCCCGGCGGCCGCGAGGCTCCGACCGGGGACGGGCTGCACTTACGCCGTCTGCCTCGCGGCGTGCGTGGTCGTCCTGACTTGGACGGGCCACGAGGGCGGAGCGCTGACCCACGGCGACGGCTTCCTCACGAGCGAGATGCCGCCCAGGCTCCGGGCGTGGCTCCATCTCGGCCGCCCTCCGGTGCTCCACGCTCCGCCCGAGCCACCCGGCCTCGCCGGCACCCTGTACAGCGCACGCATCCAGCCGATTTTCGAGCATAGCTGCATCGCCTGCCACGGGCCCCGCAAGATGAAAGGCGGCCTTCGGATGGACACCTATGCCAACCTCATGCAAGGCGGCGAGGATGGAACCGTCGTCGAGTCCTGGTTCCCGGACGACAGCGACCTTGTCCGCCGGATCACACTCCCGCCCAGCGACGACGATTTCATGCCGAACAACGGCAAGAACATCCTGACCCCCGCCCAAGTGAAGCTCATCGAATCCTGGATCGCCGCAGGCGCATCGGACCGCGAGCCCGCCGACGCGGTCCCGTGAGCCGGCCCCGGCTCATGTCCCCCGCCGGTTGCCGAACAGTTCGATGTGCAGTCGATGGGCGTAGCGGTAGCCACGCCCCTTGCAGGCATCGACCAGCCAGGCTGCACGGCGGCGCAGCGATTCGAGCGACGTGCCCTCCGGCATCAGGAACACCTTCCCGGGCGGGATCTCCCGCCGGAGCGAACGCAGCATGCCTTCGACCTCCTCGAGATCGGCCGGCTCCGCGACCACGAACTTGAACTGGTAGGGGTAGCCGCCGTCGAGCCAAGTCCGGATGACCTCGGGGTTCCAGCGCGTCGCCTCGTGGCGCTTCCGCCATCCGGGATGCGCGGCCGCGTCCGGCGCGGAATTGAGCAGCTTGGGTGACAGAGACGCCAGATCGCAGGCGATTCCCCGGGGCTCGACTGTGGCCGCCGTTTCAATCGTGAGGTGATAGCCCTCGGCGCGAAGCGCCGTCGCGAGTTCGCCCATTCCCAGCGCGATCATCGGCTCGCCGCCCGTGAGCACGACGTGCCGCGCACCGGCGTGCCGGCGCACCTCGGCGACGATTTCCGGAACGCCCTTCGGCTCCCCCACGGGATTCCATGACGCGTACGGCGTGTCGCACCACGCGCAGCGCAGATTGCAGCCGCTCGTGCGCACGAA
>JBOHXF010000397.1:0-2019 GCA_050737455.1 Opitutaceae bacterium
GTATTGCGTCCGCGAATGGCACTTTCCATGAAAACCGTCCTCGCTCCGTTCGCCGGCAGCCCCCCCGCCGGCGGTCCCTATTCGCTGGCGGTCCGGGCGGCCGGACCGCTCCTCTTCGTCGCCGGCCAGGGGCCGTGGGATCCGGCCACCGGCCGCATGGAACGGGGACCGATCGCGGAGCAGACCCGGCTGACGCTCGACAACATCGCCCGGATCGTCGCGAAGGCGGGCGGAAAAATGGAGAACGCCGTGTCGGTGCGCGTCTACCTGCAGCCGATGACACCGGAAAGCTTCGCCGAGATGAATTCGGCCTACGCCCGGTATTGGGGCCCGGACAAGCCGGTCCGCACGACCGTGGGCGCTCAACTGGACGGATTGGACGTCGAGATCGACTGCGTGATCGCCCTGGATTGAACCCGGCCTCCGCCGGCGCCGTTCGGATTGATCGCGGGCCCGCGCCTTCGGCCGCGCGCAGTCCGGGCGGCCTTCCGCGATTTTTAGCTTGAAGCCGGTCGGCGAAATAGTAACCATATAGTTACGTCTTCCATGCCCGACTTCGCCCGCCCCGCCATCCCGCCCTTCGAACTGCCGTGCCGCCCGGAACGGGCCGACGAATTCATCGCCGCGCCCTCTCCGGCGGCGATCCGGACGCTGCGAAGCCATACCGGGCCGATCCTCGTCCTCGGGGCCGGCGGAAAGCTCGGCTTGCATGTCGCGTACATGCTCAGCCGGGCCGCGCGGGCGCAGGGCCTTGCCGATCCGGTCCTTGCGGTTTCGCGGTTCCGCACCCTGAGAACGCGGGAGGAGTTCGAGCGGCTCGGGTTGGCGACGCTCGGCTGCGACCTGGAGGACGACGCGGCGCTCCGGGCGCTGCCGGACGCGGCGACGGTCTTCTTCCTGGCCGGGGTGAAATTCGGCACGGCGTCCAATCCGGATCTGCTCCGCCGCATGAACGTCGAGATGCCCCGGCGCGTCGCCGAGCGCTTTCGCCGCTCCCGGATCGTCGTCTTTTCGAGCGGCGCCGTGTATCCCTTTGCGCCCGTCGGAAGCCAGGGGGCGACGGAGGCGACGCAGCGCGAGCCGGTGGGGGAATACGCCGCCTCGTGTGCCCAAAGGGAGAAGGCCTTCGAGGAGGCCTCGCGGAGGCACGGCACGAAGGCGGTCCTCATCCGCCTCAATTACGCGGTGGAATTCCGCTACGGTGTCCTGGTGGACATCGCGCAGCGGGTGATGCGCGGCGAGCCCATCGACGTGACGATGGGCCGGCTCAACCTGATCTGGCAGGGCGATGCGATTTCCCACGCGATCCAGGCCTTGGAACTGGCGGCAGCGCCCGCGGTTCCGCTGAACGTCACCGGACCGCGCTCTTATGCCGTGCGGGAGCTGGCGGAGCGTTTCGGGGGCCTTTTTGGCGCGGCGCCGCGCCTCAACGGCCGGGAGGCGGACACGGCCGTCCTCAGCGACGCATCAAAGGCCATCGGGCTGTTCGGCGAACCGAAAGTCTCGCTCGAGCAGATGATCGCCTGGACCGCGGCCTGGCTGCGGGAGGTCGGCCAGACTTGGCGCAAGCCGACCGGATTCGAGGTTCGGGATGGAGCCTACTGACCGCGTCGGCCAAGATCGTCCCGTGCAGGTCATCGATCTTCACACTCATCCGGTGTACCTCCGGCAAGGCTGGACCCGCGCCACGGCGGGACGGATCGTCGCTCAGGGGCGCGCGCTCGGCATCGTGCGCATGGTCAGTCTGGGCGACGTCCTGCGCCACGGCAGCCATCCGACGGAGCGGCAAGTGGCCGAAATCAACGACGACAGCGTATCGCTCCAGGGCCTTTTCCCGGATTACTTCACCGGGTTTTGCTTTCTCAACCCGACCCTGGGCGAACGGGCCGTGGGCCGTGAGGTCGAGCGGTGCGTGGCGCGGCACCGGTTCGCGGGAATCAAACTCGAAATCTGCAACAATCCACGGGAGGACCGCTGGATGCGGCCGGTGATGGAGGCGGCCCGCCGCTGGGGCCTGCC
>JBOHXF010000398.1:0-5712 GCA_050737455.1 Opitutaceae bacterium
GATGCTCCTTCGAGAGCTCGCCGTTTTCAGTCTCCTGTCGCCGGCTCCGTTGGTTTTGAGGAGGGCTGCGACCGGCCAAGGCTCCAACCACCAACCCCGCGAGGGCTCCGGCGAATGCGGCAAGCAGGATCACCGGCGCCTCCGACAAAGCGAAACTCCAGTGCAGAAAGCGCAAGGTGATCACCTCGGCGTTCTGCACGCTGAACACGGCGATGATCAGCATCAAAAACAAGGCCAGCAACAGTTTGATCTTCATGACGTCGCGGGGATGGCGCGGGAGCGAGACTTGCCGGGCGCGGATTTTGCCGCAACCGAAAACCGACGGGCCCGCTCAGAGCCCAAGCGCCCGCGCCACGGCCGCGCAGGCGATCGTCCCCTCGCGGGTATTGACGCCCTTGGCGACGCCGGGAAGTTCGCCGAGCGCGGCCTCGATTCCGCGGGAGATCAGGTGCGTCAGATAAGGCTCGGTGGCCTGCGTGAGGCCGACGGTGGAGGTGTGTGCCCGGTCAGGGCCGGCATGTCCGGAACCGCGACGCAGCGCCGGCACAGGCTCGGCGTCATCGAGACCCGGGTTTCTCCAATCTTGATTTCCTTGGGAACGCCGATGGTCATGATCCCATGACATCCTTCAAGGCCCGCGGAAGGAACGCCGCAAGCGCATGCGTCCCTTTTCCCTGATCGTCTCCTGCTCGGAGAACCGGATAATCGGGCGCGCGGGCCGGCTGCCGTGGAGCATTCCCGAGGATCGACGCTTTTTCAACGTGCAGACCGCGGGTGGGATCGTCGTCCTTGGACGCGTATGCTTCGACACCTGGCCGGGAGCGCTTCGGGAGGGCCGCCGCGCGGTCGTGGTGACGAGCCGGCCCCTGGCGACGGCGAAGGGGCTTCAGGCCGCCCGTTCGCTCCCCGAGGCCCTCGCAGCCGCGGAGGGATTGCCCGGAGACATTTACGTTTGCGGCGGGCAGAAAATCTTCGAGGAGGCGATGCCCCGACCCGAGGCCCGGCGGCTCTACTTGACGCTCGTCCACGCTTCGGTCGAGGGGGACCGCTCGTTCCCCGACTGGCGCGCCGCATTTCCCCGCGAACTCGCGCGCCGGGAAAGCGCCGATCCGAACTGGCGCTACACGTTTTTCACTCTGGGTCGCGCGGAGGAGAGCCGGCGGCCAGGTGCGCGTGCGCCTTAGCGACCTCCACGTATTTTTCGGCCCAGGGGCGCAGGCCCCCCTGCTCGGCGGCCGTCAGCGGACGCACCACCTTGGCCGGGGATCCGTAGACCATCGAGCCCGGGGGGCATTCGAAGCGCTGCGGAACGAGCGCGTTCGCGCCGACGATCGAGCGGGCCCCGATCCGGGCCCCGTCCAGGATCGTGGCCCCCATGCCGACCAGGCATTCGTCGCCGACCGTGCAGGCGTGTACGATCGCCGCGTGCCCGATCGTGCACCAGGCGCCGATATAGGCGCCGTACTCGTCAGCGAGGTGGACGATGGCGTTGTCCTGGATGTTCGTCCCCTCGCCCACCCGGATTTCGTGGATGTCCCCCCGCAGCACGGCGCCATAGAAAACGCTGCTGGACGGCCCGAGGACGACGTCGCCGTTGACGGTCGCGTTCGGCGCGACGAACAGCGCGCCGGCGACATCCGGCGTCCGGCCGAGATGGCGGGCCAGTCTTTCCGCGTGGGTCATGAGATCATCTCTCCTTGGCATAAGGCAGGCCGATCGCCTTCGGTGGAATGGATTTCCCGACGAATCCGGCCAGAACGAGAACGGTCACGGCGTACGGCAGCGCAAGGATGAACTGCGCCGGGATGACTCCGACCCAGGGAAGGGCCACGCCCTGAATCTGGTCGGCAAGGGCGTCGGCGAAGGCGAACAGGAGGCAGGCCGCCACCGTCGGATACGGGCGCCATTTGCCGAAGATCAGCGCCGCCAGGGCGAGATAGCCTTTGCCGGCCGTCATGTCGCGCAGGAAGCCGGCCCCCGCGCAAAGCGAGAGGTAGGCGCCGGCGACGCCGCAGAAGATCCCTGAAAGCAGCACGCCCTGATACCGGAGCCGATCCACCGAAACTCCGGCGGTCTCGGCGGCCTGTGGATTTTCGCCGACCGCGCGCAGGCGCAGGCCGAAGCGGGTCCGGTAGAGGACCCAGGCCGAGACCGGAATCAAGGCAGCGGTGATGTACACGAGCGCGCTATGGCCGCTGATCAGTTCGGCGTACAGGAGGCCCGGCCACGGATGCCGGCGGGCGACGGTCGCGCCCGGCCAGACCAAGCCCACGAAGCGCTGGCTGGAGCGCACGAGTTCCGGCGTCGGGCCCCCTTCATCGAACCAGGCGAGTGCGAGAGCGGGGGCGAGCCCGCTGATCAGGATGTTGAGCGCCATCGCGGCGACCACTTGGTTTCCGCGCTGCGTCACGCAGGCGTACGCGAGGACGAGCGCGAGCAGCGCGCCCGCGCCCATTCCCGCGCAGAGGCCGAGCCACGCCGATCCGCTCACGGCCGCGACACACGCGGCGGCGAAGGCGCCCCCCAGCATCATGCCCTCAAGGCCGAGGGCGATCACGCCCGAACGTTCGGAGAACAGGCCGCCCAGGGCGGCCAGCACAAGAGGCGTGCCGACGCGCAGGGTGGCGGCCAGGAGAAGGACGGCGATCGTGTAGGTCTCCATGGCGGATTCAGCCGGGCCGCCGCAGCCGGGCGGCCCATCCGGAGACGGGGCGGCGAAACAGATTTTCCAGGGCGCCGCTGAAAAGGATCACGACGCCTTGGATCACGACGACCATATCCCGACTGACATGGGGCATGTCGAACGACAGTTCCGAGCCTCCCTGGACCAGGGCGCCGAAGAGCACCGCCGCGAGAAAGATGCCGACCGGATGATTCCGGCCCATGAGGCACACGGCGATCCCGACAAAACCCGCGCCTGCTGGAAAATCGAGCGCGATCCGGTGCTGGCCTCCCATGAGTTCGTTGAGCCCGAGGCCGCCGGCCAGGGCGCCGGAGACCAGCATGGAAACCACGATCGCCCGCTCCGGGGACAGGCCGGCGTAGCGGGCCGCCTGGGGACTCTCGCCGACGGCGCGAATCGCGTAGCCGGAGCACGTGCGCCAGAGCCAGAGCCAGCAGCAGGCGGCCGCCGCCAGCGCAATCGGAAAGGCCAGGTTGAGGGGGCTCTGGCCGAAGGCCGCCCCTACGCGGCCCGGAAGCGACTGGGCGGCCGGCATCCAGGTGTTCGGAGTGAACCCCCGGGATTCCGGCGACTGCTGGCCGGGCGCGATGAGCACGTTCACGAGGAGCCAGGTCACGAGGGCCGCCGCTAGAAAATTGAACATGATCGTCGTGATCACGATGTGGCTGCCGCGTTTCGCCTGGAGCCAGGCGGGGATGAAGGCCCAGGCCCGCCGCCGATCGCCGCGGCTGCGACCGCCGCGGGCAGAACCAAGGCGAACGGCCAGGTGCGCGCCGCGAGGCACACGCAGCCGACGCACAGGCCGCCGATGTACGCCTGGCCCTCCGAACCGATGTTGAACAGGCCGGCATGAAAGGCCACGGCGACCGAGAGGCCCGTGAATAGGAAATTGGTGGCGTAGTACAGCGTGTAGCCCACGTACTCGCCCGAGCCGAAGGCGCCCGCGACCAGCAGGCGCAGGGCCCGCGCGGGATTTTCGCCGATGATGAGGAGGATCGCGGCCGACACGAGCAGCGCGACCGCGAGATTCGCCGCAGGGAGTATGCCCCACTCGATCCAGGCACTCTCGCCTCCGGACGGAGAGGCAGGCGGACGAGGGGAACCGAGGCGCCTGGGAGATTTCATCGGGGGGGGGCGAGCTCAGCGCGCCGCCGGGCCCGGCTCGGCGCGGATTCCGGCCATGAGCAGGCCCAGCTTCTCCTCGGTCGCTTCCGCTCCGGAGAGTTCGCCGGCGATCTCACCTCCGGCCATCACGACGACCCGATCGGCCAGGCCCAGAATTTCGTCGAGCTCGGCCGACACGATCAGGAGCGCCTTGCCGGCGTCGCGCAGCGCGATCAGGCGCCGGTGGATAAACTCGATACCGCCGATGTCGACGCCCCGGGTTGGCTGCCCGACGATAAGCACGTCGTGGCCGGCCTCGACTTCCCGGGCGAGGATCAGTTTCTGCTGGTTGCCTCCGGAGAACACGGCGAGGCGGCGCTCCGGCTCCGCGGGCCGGACGTCCCAGGCGGCCATTCTGGCAAGGCACTCGCGCCGGATCGCGCCCCGGTTCAGGAGCCCGGCGCGGCGGTAGACCGGCCGGTCCTGGTAGCCGAGGATCGCGTTGTCCTCGGCGGAGAAGCGCGGCATGACGCCCACGCGCAGGCGGTCCTCGGGAATATGCCCAAGACCACGCTCGCGCCGGGCACGCGGCCCCTCCGCCGCGGGCGTCGGAACGAGATCGGGCAAGCCCGCGGTCCGGTCCACGCTCTGCCCGCCGGCGAACCACGCCCAGGGCGCCCGCGCGCCGGGGCCGCGCGGCGGCGGCAGCCAGATCTCCCCCGCGCTGGGGCGCCGCAGGCCGGCGAGCGCTTCGAGCAGTTCCGATTGCCCGTTTCCAGCGACGCCCGCGATCCCGACGATCTCTCCGGCGCGGACCTCCAATGAAACCCCTTTCACGCGGCGCACGCCCCAGCGGTCCCGAACGTCGAGCCCGCGGACCCGCAGCCGCACCGGTCCGGGCGAGGCCGGGCCCTTCTGGGTCCGCAGCGCCACCGCCCGCCCCATCATCGTTTCGGCAAGCTCGGCGGCCGAGGTCTGCGCCGTCGCGAAATCGGCGGCCACCGCGCCCTGCCGCATGACGGTCACCCGGTCGGTCGCCGCCAGGATCTCGCGCAGCTTGTGGGTGACGAAAATCACGGTTTTCCCCGCCCCCCTCAGGACCCGCAGGATGGCGAACAGTCTGTCCGCCTCCGCCGGCGAGAGGACGGCCGTCGGCTCGTCCAGGATCAGAATCCGCGCTCCGCGGTAAAGCGCCTTCAGGATCTCCACCCGCTGTTGGAGCCCGACCGCCAGATCCTCGACTGGCGCGTCGATCGGCACCTCGAGCGCGTAGTCGCGGGCCAGCCGGCTCAGCGCCTGCCGCGCCGCCGCGAGCCCCCGGGCCAGTCGGCGCCCGCCCTCCGCACCGAGGACGACGTTCTCAAGCACCGTGAAATTATCCACGAGCCTGAAATGCTGGTGCACCATGCCGATCCCGGCCGCGATGGCGTCCTCGGGGTGGCGCAGCCGGACCCTCCGGCCCTCGACGAGGATCTCGCCCGCGTCCGCCCGATGAAATCCGTACACGATGTTCATCAGCGTCGATTTTCCGGCCCCGTTTTCGCCGACGAGCCCGTGGATGGCCCCGCGCGCGATCCGCAGGCTCACCGCGCGGTTGGCGTGGACCGCGCCAAACCGCTTGTCGACTCCGCGCAATTCGAGGGCGGGCGGAAGGGTCGGGCCGGGGTCGGGCACGGCGACGAACCCTTCAGCGCTCCCGGTACTCCGGCACCCGGATACGGCCGGCGATGATCCCCGCCTTGGCTTTTTCGAGCCGGGCCACGATGGCCGGAGTGAGCAAGCTGCGGTTGTACTGGTCCAGGGAATAGCCCACACCCCCCTCCGCGAGGCCGAGCGAGCGCAGCCCCGGCCGCCAGGTTCCGTCCTTCGCGTCCATGAAGGCCCGGTAGACCGCCAGATCCACGTGCTTGACCGCGGAAGTGAGC
>JBOHXF010000399.1:0-2741 GCA_050737455.1 Opitutaceae bacterium
AGCCGGAGGTGCGCGAAGGTGGAAGCCACGGCCGAAGATGGAGCAGCGCTCGTGCCAAAGCTCACCGCTTGCCCCATAAGCCTTTTGTGGTCAGGTTCTAACGTCGGTTTATCGCCGTCATCCGACGAATCCATCTGGTCGCCCTTCGAATCGTCGTCCCGAAAGGCAATTTTTTCCCCGGCTGCCGGCATTCCGGCGCTTCTCCCCGGCGACCCGCCGGATGGGTTCCCGGCCGGCGGCGCCTCCAAGCCCCGCCCATCCATGTGAGCGTATTGCGCCTTTTCACTTCCAACTGCGGGATCCGAAACCATCGCCGGTTCGTCGCCTTCCGGCGGTCCGGAGGAGGGCTTTCCGGCGCTGGCCTGCCCCGCGGGTGCGGCCGAAGCCGAACGGGCGGATGCGTCCGGAGCCAATGCCTGCGTCACCGCCATCCGGGAATCCTTCGGGTTCGGTCCAACAGCCCGGCCGGGATCGCGGGCCGGCGCGAATCCGCGCTCGGCGCCGGACGCGGGCATGCCGACCGCGATTTCCCCTGGCAGGGCCGATCGGCCGATTGTTATCGAGAGCAGCCGCAAGCTTCCCGATTCGGAATCGGAACTGGAATTCTCATCGGCCTCGCCGCCGCTCCCGGCCAAGGCGGCGTCCCGGGCGTGCGAATCGGCGATGGACCCGCCCGCCTCATTCGACGAGTCGCCGTTTTTTTTGGCTTTGCTCCCCGCGAGCGAGGTGGGCTCCGGGGGCGCAATCAGCTCGACACCGGCCATCGCGGGATTCGACGGAACGGCGTCCGCCTCCCGCCTTGCCCGGCGGTCCTTGCCGGAGGACTCCCTATCCGCGTGCGGCTTGCCCCGATCCGAACCCTTCGCCGCGCCCGCCTCCGCCCCGGCCTCCAACCATTGGGAAAAATTGCGCGATCCCGCTTTGGCTGAGGCGCCGGCCGCCGCACCCGTCCCTGCCGCCGTACCCCGCTTTGCCGCGTTCCGTCTCGGCGCGCCCGGAGCGAACGCCGCCGCGGTGCCGTCCGCTCCGGCTCCGCTCTCCGCGGATGTTTGCAGAGGGCATGCGTTCATCACGGGGAGTCAACGACGGGCGAACCGCTGCCCACCAAACGCAAATCGTTGGACAGCGCGGCCGCGCGCTTCGCGAGCGAGGTTCCGTCCGGTTGCGGCTTCACCATCGCGTCGAAGATGGGACCGGTGACATCCGGCTTCATGAGCGAAAGGATCTTCACCGCCTGCCGGTCGTCCATCTGCCTGAAGATCGCCACGGCATCGGCCGGATCGAGCGTCGAGTACATGGCGGCCAGCTTTTGGAGGTTCTTGAGTTCGTCCGCGCGGATCGTGATCACGCGCTGGTCGATCTGCTGGCGCAGCGTCTCGATGTCGGCGCGCACCTGCGCGAGCTCCCGGCCCTCCGCGTCCAGCCGGGCCGAGCGCCGGTCGAGCTCCGCGCTGCGCTGCCGGAGCATCGCCTTCTGCTCGGTAAGCTCGTTCACGACGTTCTCCATCTCGATCGTCCAAAAATCCCAACCCTTCGCGCGACGGGCCCGGTCCGTGGCGGCGGCCTTCGCCGCGTTTTCCCGTCGGACGGCGAGAATTCGGTCGGCCAGGGCGTTCGCCTTGGACTCGAACGTTTCGACGGTGACGGCCACCGCCAGAACGAGGGCCAGGACGGCGACCGACAGGGGTGAAATGATTCTGGCTATCATGACAGGCCTTTCATGGGCCGACCCCGGACCGCGTTACGGACCGGAAAACGGCCTGTTCGTCGATCTGCGCCTGCTCCTCGCGCAAAACCGCGAGCCGGTGCACGGAACGGGCGCGTTCTTCCAACCGGGACACCCTCTTCAATTGCCGGTCGGCTTCGATGCACTCGGCGCGGCAGCGGGCCGTTTCCGCGGCCGCCGCGGCGCATTTCCGGTCCGCATCCGCCTCCGCGACCCGCGCGCCGCGGTAGGCCTGGAGATAGGATACCTGGAGGGCCGCCGAAAACTCCGCCCGGCGGCCACCGGAAATCACCTCTTCGAGGGCGGCTGCCCTCGCCCGGGCGGCAGCCGCCGCCCGGTCGATCTCAGCCTGGGCGGCCAGGGACGCCGCCAGCGCCTGACGCGCCCGCATTTCGCGGTGGGCGCGCACGACGGCGACGGCACGCAGGGAGAATCGGAATCGTTTCATGCGAGCAGGGCGGCAAGCCGCTGGAACGATTCCCCGCGACTGGTGAGTTCCCGGATCTCCTGGCGCAGAAACGTGCGCAGCGGTTCCTGCAACGCGATGGCCCGATCCAGGGCGGCGCTGGCGCCCGTCTGATAGGCGCCGATCGCAACCAGATCCTCATTCTTGCGGTAAAGCGCGAGCTGCTCGCGGGCCTTCGCGGCCAGGGCGACCTCCTCGGGCGTGCAGATGTCCCGCCCAAGCCGGCTGACGCTCTCCAGCACGTCGATCGCCGGATAGTGGTTGAAATGCGCGAGCGAGCGCGAAAGGACAATGTGCCCGTCCAAAATGCCGCGAACCGCGTCGGTCACCGGCTCGTTGAGATCGTCGCCCTCGACAAGAACGGTGTAGAGCGCCGTGATGGTGCCCGATTCCCCCGCGCCGGACCGTTCGAGGAGCCGGGGCAGCAGCGCAAAGACCGAAGGGGTGTAGCCGCGGGTGGTCGGCGGCTCGCCGACCGCGAGTCCGATTTCGCGCTGGGCCATCGCGAAACGCGTCACCGAATCCATCATGAGCAGGACATGCTTGCCC
>JBOHXF010000400.1:0-1717 GCA_050737455.1 Opitutaceae bacterium
GGTCGAGATTGGCCGCAGTGAGGATCCGGGCCCCATGGATCACTCCGGGAAAGCCGATCCCGATGAGGCCATGCCAGTGGAAATGGGCAACCAGCTCGCCCACGATCTCGGCCATCTTGACCGGGGCGAGGTTCTTCGGGGTGTCCACCCGGTGCCGCTCGGCGAGGAGCCGGCCGGTCACGGTGTCCACCGGGGCGGCCTTCACGCCGGAGCCGCCGATGTCGATGCCAAGGGCTTTCATGGGGAAGAGGGGAAAAGAATCCGCACTGATGACAGCGCCGCGCCCCGCCGACAAGCGCAGAGCGCCGATTCATTTCCGGCGGCCCGCTCGACCGCCCGCCCGCTTGAAATGCCGGGGCCAAATAAGCCGGCTCCCGCCGGGCGTCCGGCTAAGGCTCGCGAAGGGCCAGCTTGGGGAACCAGCGCCGGAAATCGGCCGGGTTTCGCGTGACGAGGCCTTGGCGATTGACCGCAAAACCTCCGATCAGAATGTCGGCCACGGGGCGCTTGTTCGCCCTGTCCGTCCGCCGGGCGGAAACATAGGCGTTCCAGGCGCGATGCGAAGTCTCCGTGTCCGCCGGGGTCCACGCTTCGGAATGGGCCAACCCGGCCAGCTCGAGGAATCGTTTTTGTTCCAAGATGTCGCCCCCGAAAGCCGCGGAAAGCTCCACCATGGTGACGGGGGATAGGGCAAGGCCGTCGGGAAGCAGCTTTTCAAGGAGAAGGGCCGAAGGCCGGCCGAATTGCGGATCGTTCTCGAGGACGTCGAGGACCACGCACGTGTCGACGACCCACATCAGGACGCCCTATCCCCCGCCCGCAGCTCGCGCATCCAGTCTCCGGTGCGGCGGGCCGGGCCGGGCCGAAGTTTCCGGGCGTAGCCGAGCATGGCGACCGGCCCCGCGGGAGCGTCGTTCTGGGTCAGCACCCGAAATTCGTGGTCGGAAACCGGCACGAATTTCAAGCGCTGCCCGGATCGCAGCTTCATCGCCTTGCGGAGCGAAGCGGGAACAGAAATTTGGCCGCGTTCGGTCAGGGTGCTCTCGTTCATGAGGGACGGATATCATGTATTTCCATCATGTCAATCCTGATGGAAACGCATGAGATCCGTTGCGGGGCGCCTCCCGAACAAGGCTTGCGCAAGGCCAGCCTGGGGAACCACCGCCGGAAATCGGCCGGGTTTCGCCAAAGGAGGCGCTGGCGATTGACCGCAACGCATCGGATCGGAATGTCGGCCTCGGGGGGAGGGTGATCGGCCCCCCGGGGCGGCCTCCCCGCTCAGGCGGTCAGGCGGAGGCGGCGGCCCATCAAGGCCAAGCCGATCAGGCCCAGGCCGAGAAGCAGGCCGGTCGCACCGCTGTCGGGCACGGAAGGCGTGCCCACGGGAATGACGGTCCCTTCGATCGTAAGCGTGTAAGGACTGAGGGCCAAGTCGCTTTGGGAGGAATTGTGGCTGTATTCGTCGATCACCGCGGTGGCTGTGAAGCCGCCCGTCGTCGCATCGGTGTCGAACGTGATGTCGAAGTCCGACGCGTCGGAGCTGTTGGCGGCGAGATCGCCGATCGAGGTGCTCCCGCCGAAGGCAAAGGGCGTCCCGACGAGGCTCGTATCAAACGTACCCGTGAGCAAATCCGCCGGGTTGAGCCCCAATCCCGCGATGATATTCTGGAGCTCCAAGTTCTCCTGCTCCGTGCCGCTGCCGAATGTGATCGTCCCG
>JBOHXF010000401.1:0-5279 GCA_050737455.1 Opitutaceae bacterium
GGACGGTCTCGAGCTGATAGCGAAGGAACCAGTCCTGCAGACTGCGCAAATCGGCCAGGCTGCGCCGATGCGTGCGATCGACCAGGGCGTATTCGTAGACCCAGCCGGCTCCCGTGGCGTCGGGGCCGATCACCGGGTGCACGGCCGTCGGCAGCCGGCCCTGGATTTGTTGCAGGTACTCGAGGACCCGCGAGCGCGCCCAGTAGAGATCGGTCCCGTCCTGGAACACGACGAAGACCTAGGAATCGCCGAACATGGTTTGCGCCCGCACGGCTTTCACGCGCGGCGCGGCCAGAAGCGTCGTGACGATCGGATAGGTGACCTGATCTTCGATGATGTTGGGCGGCTCGCCCGCCCACTCGGTGTGGACGATCACCTGGACATCCGAGATGTCCGGCAGCGCGTCCAGCGGGATCCTCTGCATGCACCAGATTCCGGCCGCCACCAGCGCGGCGATCGCTGTGAAGACCAGAAAGAGGTTGCGGGAACACCACTGGATGAGACGCGCGATCATTTACATGCCTCCTTCGGCGTGGACCGCGACCTGCCTGCCGGCGACGACCCGGCCGTCTTTTCTTGCGAGGATCGTGACCTGCCAGGTGCCCCCGCTTTCCAGGCGCACCCCGCCTTCGTACCTCCCGTTCCCCATGTCACCGAGGGTCACGACCTCGCGCATCGCGGCCATCCCCATGGCCGGCATGGCCGGCATGTAAAAGGTCACGGAAACCACCGCTCCGGAGACCGGCGCGCCGTTGGCCCCAGTGAGCTTGACGCGCACCGTGTCGCTCCCTTTGCGCGGCGGATCGGGCCGCGTGGACAGGTCGAGCTTCGCCCGGGCGGTGTTCATCGCGGCGGCCTCGCCGGCGCCCGCAGGAGGCGGGGTGAACGTCCCCAGCGCCGCCTGAAGCTGGCTTTCCGAGTCGATGAGGAAGTTGGCCGAGGTCGCGATTCGCTCCCCCGGCTTGAGCCCCTTGAGCACGATGAATTCGTCGCCCGCCCGTTCGCCCAGTTCGATTTCGCGCGGATCGAATGCGCCTCCGCCGGCGTCCACGAATGCGATCTGGCGGGTCCCCGTCTGCAGGACGCCACCGGCGGGGATGACGACGTGCCGGCCCATCGAAACCCTCAGCCGGACCTCAACGAACATTCCCGGCATGAGCTTCAGCCCGGGGTTCGGCACGACCAGCCTCACCCGCGCGGTCCGGGTCGCCAGGTCGACGTCCGGGTAGATGAGATCGACCCGCCCGGAGAAGATCCTGCCCGGGTAGGCGTCCACCGTCACGACGGCCGGGTCGCCAACCTTGAGGCGGCCCAGGTCGCTCTGAAACACCTGGGCGAACACCCAGATGGTTGATAGGTCGGCGACCGTGTACAGGCGGGTATCGGGTCGGGAGTATCGGTTGGGAAACGCCTCGCGTTCGACGATGTAGCCCGATGCCGGAGAATCCACATCGATGTCCTGCCGCACCCGCCGGCTTCGCTGGAGCCGCTCGATTTCCTTCTTCGGCACGTTCCATTGCGCCAGGCGTTCCGCGGCCGCATCCACGAGGGATGCCGCCGCCGCGGCCACTCCCGGGACCGGGCTTTGGGCCACCTCCCGCTGATCCCGTCGGGCGGCGAGGTATTCGCGCTCGGTTGCCACAAGGTCGGGACTGTAGATGGTGAGCAGCGGCTGTCCCCGGCGAACGTATTGGTACGTCGAGTCGGCGAAGACCTTCTGGATGTAGCCCGAAAACCGGGTCTGGACATACGCCACCCGAGATTCATCGACCACCACATTTCCGGTGGTGCGGATCTCGTCATCGACCGCCTTTTCCCGAACTTCACCGATCTTCACCCCGATGAGCTGAAGGCGCCGCGGAGAAAATTCCACGGGCGCCAAAGGCGGTTCGGACGACTCGGGCGCCGGGGACGGCGCATCGGAGGCTGAGGCCGCCGCGAGCTTCAGCTCGGCGGGACGGCCCGCTTTCGCTTCGGAAGCGGCCGGCCGGAAATGCCACCAGAGGCCGGCGACGAGCCCGGCCAGGATGACGTTCGCCCCGAGGGCCATCCGGAGTGCGGTTTGGCGGTCTTTCATGGACGTGCTCCTTCGTTCCTCAACGGCAATCCGGTGAGTTGCTCCAGTCCGGCGACCGCCGTCTCGTACGCCGCCAGGTTCCGCCAATAGCCCTCGTCGAAGCGCAAAACATCGAGAAACGCGGCCAGGAGCCCCTGGAAATCCTGCCGGCCGGATTCATATCCCGCGAGTCCGGCCCTGAATTCGGCGTGCGCCTGGGGATCGAGGCCCCCGCGGTAGATCGCGAGCAGCTCCGCTGTTCGATCGGCCGTCGCATAGTCGGCGCGCAGCTCGGAGGCGATCTGGGCCCGCTGCGCCTCGTAGTCGCTGCGGGAGCGCGCGAAGAGCGCTCGGGCTTGCGCGAGTTCACGGCGCTGTCGGCGGCGGGTGAACAGGGGCACGCGCACGCCGAGGGTCGCCATGTAATAGGCGGCGTACTTCGCGGGGTCCGTGCGCTGCACCATGTATTGAACGACGAAGTCGGGGTAAAAATCCTTTCGGGCCAGGGCCACCTGCGAGGATTGCGCTTCAACCCGCCTCTGGGCGGCGCCGATCTCGGGGTCGTTTGCCTCGGCGGCCGCCAGCAGGGCTTCGTAGGTTCGCGGCAGCGGAGTCTCGGAAATCCCCGCCGGCTCGATGTCCGGGGACGACTGCGGACGGTCGAGAAGCTGTTTGATTTGAGCTTCGGACCGATCCCTTTCCAGGCGGCGCCGGGTGACCTCCTGCAGCAGCTCGGTTTGTTCGAGCTGCGCCTGGATCAGGTCCTGCTGGGTTCCCATGCCCGAACGGTAGCGGGCGCGAGCCGCCTCGGTCACCTGCTTGAGAAGCGCTCCGTCGCCTTCGAGGATCCCGAACGTCTTCGCAAGATACGCCAGACGGAAATAGACGCTCTTCAGCTCGGCGAAAACCGCCCGGCGCACGGCCTCGTACTGCTGCTCGTCGGCCTCCGCATCGCGCCTCGCGATCTCTCCGCGCAGACGCAGCTTGCCCGGATAAGGCAGTCCCTGGGAAATGCCAACTCCCGCGTACGCGAAATTGCTGCTCGTAAAGCCGGCGAAGGGCCGGGGGCTCCCCACGCTGAATTGCTGGAGCTGGACCTCGGGATCGGGAAGCGTGGCCACTTGCGAGGGGACCTCGCCGGCCGCTCGCCAGCCTTGTCGCGCCGCCCGGATCGACGGGTTGTCGCGCTGGGCCTCTTGGAGGAGCGCGGACAACGAGGCGGCGTCTGCCCCGCTCGGAACCGGGGCGGCAGCCCGGCGATCGGCCTCCCGAGCGATTCGTGGCCCCTGGGCGAAGGCAGCGCTGGCCAGCAGGAGCGAGATAAGCGCGCGGGAAGACCTCGCGGGGAGGGCGAAGGGCGCGTGCCCGGGCGAATCGGCGGTCTGCTGCCCGCGGCAACCGCTCGAACAGGACAAAAATGCAGTGATAGGGGAAGAAGTTTTCATGATGGGTCCAGGTTGGGAGGCGAGGAATGCCGGTGCGGACGCGCAGCGGCGCGGCGGCACCACGATCGGATATTCGGACCCGCGACAACGCGCGGAACCGGTACGGCCCGGACCCTAAATCAGAAAGCGGCCGTGCGCCTTGAACAAAGGCACACTTCCAGCCGGCGGCGTCTCGACGGGCGCCGGAAGCGGGCGGCTGACGGCCGCTGGCGCGACGAACGAAGCATAAAATCTCGCCGTCGCGGCGTGACGGGGCTGCTCACGACCACGCGCCGGCGAAATCGGCGCGGATTCGGATTGCGTCGAATTGAAAACGGCCGAAGTGAACGCGGGCGGCGGGCAGCAGCCCGGCATCCCGCAGGCGCCGTGATGGCAGCACGGGCAGCACTTCGCCTTGGCTGTCAGCCCTTCAACCGGCCTCACCTGCACCATGGCGGTGCAGAAGACGACGAGGAGAAGCCAGCTCAGGCGCCGCATGCGGAAGCAACGGTAGGTCCCGATGGGCGATGTGGGCAACGTTTATTCGCAGAGGCGGCGTTCAAGCCTCCGTTTGATCGAGGCGAGACTCTTTCCGTCGGCCCGCGATTCAAGAAGATCGATCCGCGCTCACCTGCGCGGAAAAGGACGGCGGATGGTCGGACTTCGATTGGCGGCGACCGGGGTGCCCGGCGCGGTCCGGTTCAATCGGCGACGATGCGCCAGTGCCGCGCAGTCACCGAAGCCCGTCAAGCAGCGCGATTCCCTCGCGCGGGAGGTCGAAGGTGGCGACCCGCGTGCCATCGGGTTCGGTGGCGACCGCAAGGAATTGCGGGCGCCCCAGGTGGCCTGCTTCCACGAGCGCGGCGCGCTGCGCGGGGGTGAGCTCCTTCGGCGAGCCCAGTTTGAGCCACAGTGCGTATGGGTTGCCGTGGTCCCAATCCACGCGGTAGCAGCGGACCGATTTCGCGGCGCCTCCAGGAGTAAGTCCCGTCAGCCGCAGGGTGACGCGGGCGGCGGGGCCGGGAGCGGCCAGGTCCTGGTAGTTCCAAGCCAGCACGGAAATCGACCCGCCCGATCGGCAGGCGAGGGCGGATACATCCGGGCCATCGCGGACACCGCTCTCGAGAATGGCCTGCGTCGCCACCCCGTGATCGCTTACGACGGCGAGCCGTTGCCCGGAAAGTCGCGAATAAAGGCGGAAGAGGTTCAGGATGGGCAGATCGATCCCGTCGGTCGAAAGGACGCGGAAACCCGCGAAAGGCGGCGCGCCCTCGAATTCGAAAGCCCAGGTGAGCGCGCCGCGGAGATTCACGCCCCGCTCGGCGGCCAGTTCGGGCAGGTGGCCGAAAGAGGCCGCGACGAAACTGGCGTACAGCGGCCGCAGCCGGTAGCCGTCGGAGGGATTCCGGCACGCGGCGCAACTCTCCGGATCGCACTCGCTGATGAAGATCGGGGTGCGGCGGTAGCGGGGAAACGACGCAACTACGGCAAAGGCCCGGTCGATGTCGCGGTATTGGCTGGCCAGCCCCATCATGATGTGGCCGTCCCGGTAGGCGACGCGTCCCTTGGCGTGGAAAGAGATGAAATCGAGCGGGGCGCCGGTGCCGCCGGTGGCCTGATTTTGACCTCGTGCGCAGTGATCGAGAAACGCCGCAAGGAAGCTGCCGCCCGGCCCCCCGGCCGCGGCCGGTCCGCCGACCTTGGCCGCGGGCAGCGCTCGGCGCACCCCGTCGACCGCAAAGTCATAGAGCTTGAAGTACTCCCCGCGGCTTCCCTTCCAGTAGAGGATATTCGGCTCG
>JBOHXF010000402.1:0-14505 GCA_050737455.1 Opitutaceae bacterium
TGGTTAGGACGACATTGGCCTGTGGCCGCGTGCGGCTTCCCAACCGGCTTGTCGGAAGGATGTGGTACGCCGCCATGCACGATTGGCTCACCGCCCGGTGGTTGGTGCGCCAGTCAGACGTCGTCGACATCGTGCACGCCTGGCCGGTCGGTTCGCTCCGGACGCTCGAGACTGCGTCTCGGCTCGGCATTCCCGCCCTGCTTGAGCGCTGCAACGCGCATACTCGGTTCGCCTACGAAGTCGTCGCCAAGGAGAGCGCCCGAATCGGGGTGCGCCTGCCTCGACATTTCGAGCATGCCTTCGATTCTCGCATCCTCAAGAAGGAGGAGGCCGAGTATCAAGCCGCCTTCCGTCTACTATGCCCCTCGGAGTTCGTCGTGCAGACGTTCCGTGAGCAGGGGTTTCCCGCTGATCGGCTCAAGCGCCACATCTATGGGGTCGACGATAAGATGTATTATCCGGCGAGCGTGCCGCGTCCCCCGAACCCCGGCCTCACGGTTTTATTCGTCGGGCTTTGCGCCGTCCGTAAAGGGTTGCATTTCGCTCTTGAAGCCTGGCATCGGTCACCGGCGTCCCGATCTGGCCGATTCCTGATCGCCGGGACCTTTCTGCCCACCTACCGTCAAAAACTCGAACGGCTCCTGGCCCATCCGAGCATCGAAATTCTGGGGCAGCGCAGCGACGTTCCCGATCTGCTCCGTTCGAGCGACGTCCTTATCCTGCCCAGCATCGAGGAGGGATTGGCGCTGGTCTGCACCGAAGCGATGGCGAGCGGTGTCGTACCGGTGGTTTCGACCGTCTGCACGGATCTATGCCGAAACGGGGAAAACTCCCTGGTGCATGAGGTTGGCGACGTCGAGACCCTTGCCGGCCATCTCACGGCTTTGCACGAGGACCGCAGCCTTTTGACGCGGTTGCGATCAGCCGGCTTGGCCTTGGTGCCGGAAATCACCTGGGATGCGGCCGGCCGGAGATTGTACCGCGTCTATCACGAAGCGTTGCTCGAGCATCGTGCGGCTTCCGTAGCCGGCTTCGAATCATGAAGGCGGAGCCCGATCCGCGCGCCCCCGGCCTGCGCAGACAATTGCTTCGCGGTGGCGCCTTGCTGACCGGCGGAAAAGCGGTCACGCAGGGCTGCTCGTTCCTTCGCAGCATCATCGTCGCGCGCGCGATCGGGGTCGAGAATTTCGGAATCGCCGCGACCTTCTCCGTGACCGTCGCCGTTTTCGACATGCTCGGCACCGTGTCGGCGGACCGCCTCCTCATTCAAGCCAAGGACGGCAATGAAGAGCGGTTTCAGGGTGCGGCGCATATGGTCCATGCTCTGCGCGGGATCGTCTCGGGACTCCTGATCGCGCTGCTGGCACCTGTGATGGCGAACGTTTTCGGGGTGCCCCAGGCCACTTGGGCTTTCCGCTATTTGGCTCTGGTGCCGGTGCTGCGCGGCTTCGTCCACCTCGACAACCAGCGGATTCAGCGCGAATTTAAGTATGGCCAATCCGTGATCCTGGATGTCGCGCAGCAACTGATTCCGGCCCTGCTGGCTTGGCCGATCGCCATCTGGCTGCACAGCTATTCGGCGGTGCTTTGGCTAGTCCTGCTGCAAATGGTGGTCGCCACCGTCGGTTCGTATCTGATCGCTGATCGTCCGTACCGTTGGTGCTGGGATGCCGTCTACCTGCGCCGCATCTTCAGCTTCGGTTGGCCGATCGCCGCAAACGCCTTTCTCATTTTTGGGATTTACCAGGGCGATCGCTTTCTAATCGGTGCGGCGCCGCGGCTGTTCGGGGCGCAGACGTTCTCTATGAAGGATCTGGGGATTTTCGCGGTTGCAACTTCCCTCACTCTCACACCCTTGATCGCCTTTTCGACCATCGCGTCGTCTCTGCTGCTGCCCGTATTCTCGTCGTTCCAATCCAATCTTGCCGAGTTGACGAGACGTTATCGTGTCAGCGGACAGATCGTCGGCCTAATCAGTGGATGCTTCGCAATCCCGCTTATCGTCGCCGGCCCGGCGATCGTGACGACGCTTTACGGAAAATCGTACGCGGCTGCGGGCGTGCTGATCGGCTGGATGGCGGCTGCGCAAGCGGTGCGCATGTCACGGATAGTTCCTACTATCGCCGCGATGTCCACGGGTGACACCATGAACGGCATGTACGCCAATATCCTTCGGTTCTGCAGCGTGTTTGCCACCGCCGCGATCATCATCGCTCGTGGCAAATTGACCTGGATTGCGATGGCGGGATTCGGCGGTGAACTGGCAGGCATGGGTGTCTGTCTTTGGAAATTGGATCGTGACTGCCGGATTCCAGCGAGCTACGGCCTCAAGTGCCTCGCGGCAGTCTTGATCGGGATGGTTGTTGCCGGGGGTATCGCCACGTGTACCCGGC
This sequence comes from Opitutaceae bacterium, assembly GCA_050737455.1. Lineage (GTDB taxonomy): Bacteria > Verrucomicrobiota > Verrucomicrobiia > Opitutales > Opitutaceae > Palsa-1447. The sequence continues at coordinate 2,394 of JBOHXF010000402.1, forward strand.
AGTTGGGGCTTCTCGCCCAAGGTGGTTTGACGCTGGGAATCGGCAGCTTGTTTATCGGGGTCATGCTGGTCGCCTTTCCGGCCCTCCGAATTTGGATATTCGGGCTATGTGCCTCGAAATTCGGCCGAAAAGGCACGCAGGGCCCCAGGCCAATTCCGGCCGTCGGAGCCTGATCGTATGATTGTCCGGCTCCGCGCATGTCCCGAAGTGTTTTCATCCTGAATTTTCACGGAATCGGCGAGCCTCCGGGTCCGCTTGATGACGGCGAACGCGAATGCTGGATCGATCCATCCGTATTTCACGCTATGCTGGACGTCATCCGCTCCCGTGCCGACGTACGGATAACGTTCGACGATTCCAATGCTTCCGATCATGCTATTGCGTTGCCCGCGCTGCTGGACCGAGGGCTGCGGGCAAAATTCTTCGTGGTCGCTGGCCGCCTCGACCGGGAAGGTTACTTAAATCGCGAGCAAGTCCGGAGCTTGGTCGCAGCCGGGATGCAGATCGGCAGCCATGGCATGTACCATCAACGGTGGGTCGGGCTGAGCCCTTCCGGATCGGCCCTCGAAATTCAAGGCACAAAAAATACCCTCGAAAACTTGGTTGAGATGCCGGTCTTGGACGCCGCGTGTCCGTTCGGCAGCTATGATCGGAGAACGCTCAGCCAGCTACGGCACGCCGGATTCGCGACCGTTTACACGAGCGACGGCTGTCGCGCCGACTCCGCCGCCTGGCTTCAACCGCGGTTTAGCCTTCGGCGGAGCCAAACTGCAGCAGATCTGCTATCGCTGCTTTCGTCGTCGCCGGGACCTCTCCGGCGCGCGGCAACCGCGTCCAAACTTTGCTTCAAACGATGGCGATGACTGACCAATCTAGCAGTTTGAGCGATGTCTCGGCGGTAATCGGATTCGCAGACGCATTGGCCGCTCCCGAGACGGCATGGAGTCTCGTTGATTGCGGTTGTCAAGTGGTGGCCTTCTGTCGCCGCGGGTCCCGTGTGCCCCTTCACTCCAGCAAATATGTAACAGTCGTCGACATCTGCCCTCCGGAATCCGATACCGCGCAGGCGGAGATCGAACTGCGGTCCAGATTCACAGATCTTAGACGGCTCCGTCCGGATCGCCGCTGGGTGATCATGCCGCTGGACGACGCGGCTGTGTGGCTGTGCCGCTCGCTGGCGGGCGAATCGGGTACCGTGGTCGCGGGTCCCGCCGGAGAACAAGCGACGCTCGCGCTCGACAAATGGCGCCAGATCGAAATCGCTCGTGAGGCCAGGTTTGCCGTTCCAACCAGTCGCTTGATCGTTGGTCGCAGCAATCTTTTTCATGAACCGATAACGTATCCGGTGGTCCTTAAACCGGTCAGGGCGGTGGCCGCGCGGCAAGGACGGCTGACCCGGAGCCGCGCTTGGTTTTGCTCCACCGAAGCCGACCTTAGGGCGGCGGCACTTGACTGGGATGGAGTCGAGCCGATGCTGCTGCAGGCCTATGTGTCCGGCGTGGGCGAAGGGATCTTCGGGTTGGCGGGCCGCCGGGGAGTGCTGGCCTGGAGCGCGCACCGCCGGATTCGGATGATGAATCCCCAAGGGTCCGGATCCAGCGCCTGTCAGTCCCGGCAAATCGAAGAGCCCCTAATGGACATCGGAAACCGCTTTGTGGCACGGGCAGGCTGGCAAGGACTTTTCATGATCGAGCTCCTTCGGGATCAGTTCGGAACGCCGTGGTTCATGGAAATGAATGGCCGTACCTGGGGCAGCATGGCGCTCGCGCGACGGCTCGGTTTCGAATATCCAGCCTGGGCGATCCGTCTGGCTCTCGATCCAGACGCTGAAATCCGGTCGCCCGGGGATCGCCCTTCCATCACTTGCCGCCATCTGGGGCGCGAATTGGTTCATTTGGCTTTCGCCTTTCGAGGCCCCAAATCGAAGGTCGCGGAGGGCTGGCCGTCGCGTTGGCACGCGTTCAAACAGATCGCCCGGTTGCGGCGGCACGATCGCTGGTACAATTGGCGTCGCGATGATTGCGCCGTGTTCTTCAAAGATACGATATGGACCATCGGAGCTCAGCTCGCCAAACTTGGCCGTGGGCGATGACGATTCGCGTAGCCTGCCATGTCCATTCGGATTGGTCATACGACGGCTGCCGCCGTCTGAATGAAATCGCTTCGATCTTCGGCCGGCGCCAATACCGGGCGGTGCTGATGTCCGAACACGATCGGGGATTCAGCGAGGCCAGGCGACTCCAGCATCGAGAAGCATGTCGAAAGGCCAGCACGCCGGACACACTCCTGATCTCCGGCCTGGAATATAGCGATCCCGCCAATCGCGTGCATATCTTGACTTGGGGTGACGTGCCTTTCGTTGGCGAATCGATTGCTACCGCGCAGTTGCTTGCCGAAACCACCGCCCGCTCGGGGGTTGCGGTGATGGCCCATCCGACCCGCCAAGCGGCCTGGCAAGCCTTTGATACGGGCTGGAGCCGCCATCTCGCCGGCATTGAGCTATGGAATCGCAAGACCGATGGATGGGCGCCGAGTCGTGACGCTGCCCGACTGCTCGCGGCCACTGGATTGCCGGCTTTTGTCGGGCTGGATTTCCATCGCGGTGCCGCCGGCTTTCCTCTCACGACTTTGGTCGAAGTCGAGACGCCCGTCGATGAATCGACGATTCTGACGTCCCTTGCATGTCACCGCTTCGCCTGCCATGCATTCGGAGCCTCCTCGGCGCGTTGGAACACGGGCGTTGGCCGGGTGTTCCTCGAAGCGTTGGAAAGACGGCGGCGGACGCTGGCCAAACTGCGCCGGAAGCTGCATTTCCCGACGAACCTCGGCTCCTCCTAGACTTCTCGTCCATGCCCAAGCCTCATCTCGTCGTCATGGGTACGCTCATGACCAACACCAACTGCGGAGTGGCTGCGCTCGGCGCTTCCCTTGTCAAGCTGCTGTCCGAACAATTCCCGGAATCGGATATCACGCTGCTCGTAGGAAACCGAGACAACCGGCCCGCACGGATACACGTGGATGGCACGGCCCGAACGATCCCCGTCGTCAATTTCCGTGCCTACCCATTGTCGGCTCCGCAGCAGAACATCTATATCATCACCGTGCTCGCAGCTTTGTACCGGCTGGTTCCGCTTCGCACGGTGCGCCGGATCATCGCCCGGTGCTGCCACTGGATCGCCTTGGTAGAATCCGCCGCCTTGGTCGGTGATGTTCGCGGAGGAGACAGTTTCAGTGACATCTACGGATTGAAGGGATTTCTGATCGCGACCCTGCCCATTGCCGCCGTGATCTGGGTTAGGGGCGACATCACCCTCTTCCCCCAGACCTACGGGCCGTATCGCCATCCCGTCGCTCGAGCGATCGCCCGGTACATCCTCCGGCACGCCCGAATTGTGCTTTCGCGGGATCGTACAGGATTGGAGACCACCGTCCGACTTGGCGCGGCACCAGAACGGGTTCGCTTGTGCCCCGACGTGGCTTTTGCGCTAGATCCGGTCCCGCCAGCTGTTGCCCGCTTTGAGCCGCCGCTACCGGAGGCCGGCCGCAGTCGCATAGTTGGAGTCAATGTAAACGCCCTGATGTACAATGGCAGCCCGGCTCAAAACCGGCGGTTCGGGATGAAGCTGGATTATCGCGATTATCTGCGGAAGCTGTTGGCGACTCTGCTGGACGATCCGGAAACCCGTGTGCTCTTGATTCCCCACACGTTCGCACCGCCCGACACCATCGAAAGCGATCCGGTCGCCTGCCGTTGGGCGCGTGATGAACTCGATGAAATCCGCCGCGATCGCGCTCACCTGCTCACCACCTCACACGATCAGCACGAGGTCAAATCGATCATCGGCCGCTGCAACCTCTTTGTCGGATCGCGGATGCATGCCTGCATTGCGGCTCTCTCGCAAGGGATCCCGACGGTTGGTGTGGCGTATAGCGCCAAGTTTCACGGCGTGTTCGAAACCGTGGGCGTCGCGAATTGGGTGATCGACGGCCGGACGGTGGACGCCGACGAGGCCCTGAGCCGGACACTCGAGGTGCTCGCTCAAGGGCAGGCCTGCTGCGCGCAACTCGCCGAGCGGATGCGGGACGTCGCGTCGAGCCTGCGAAGTAATTTTTCCGCCATCGCGATCTCGTGCGCCGTGGCCGAACGCGGTCTCATGGCCTAGGCCGACCGGCCCCCATCCCAAGCATTCGCCTCCGTTGCTCACGCCGGATCGCAGTCAACAAGGATGGCGGAAGGCTCCGTGGCCGTCGGTTAAGCCCGGCCCATGCAAAGCCCGCCATTCTAAGCAGCGTCCCGATCAGCCAGGGTCGTTCGCGCCAACGCGCGACGCACTTAGCAAATTCGAACAGCGGATCGTAGCCCAAGGCGTAGTCCCTGACGCCGAATTGCCACTTCCGGCGTATCAGGCCTCCTTCAGCGCTATTCCGGGGCTTCAAATGCTCGACGATCAGATCCGGGAAAGTGCGGGTTTCGTAGCCGTTGGCTCTCGTTTGAAAATTCGTGATGGCATCCCAACCTCCCTCCCGAATCGCGACCAATCCTCCGAGCGATTCGAAGCACGATCGGCGAAAGAACTGAGTCGCGCCCGCTACATCCTGCAGACGCTGATGATGCCGTTCGATCATTGGAACATCTAAGACCAGACCTCCCGCGAGGCCCAATTTCAGCGAATTCTCGAAATGCGAGATCAATGTTTCGAAATACGAGGGACGAAAACGGACATCCGCGTCGAGCAGGCCAATATAATCGAATCCCCCTGTTCTAACATAGGCAATTCCCGCTTCGATGGCATGCACCACCGAAGCGAAATTCCTGTCGGAAGCGGGCTCGCGGCGGAGCAGGCGAACGAACGCATGGTTCGCTGCGTACTCCCGGACGATCTCGTCGGTCCGATCGGTCGAACCGTCGCTGACGATGACCCATTCCGCCGGCAGCAGGGTTTGCGCGAGCACCGCACGTATCGTTTCTGCGATCGTGCGCTCTTCGTTGCGCACAGGAGTAACGAGCACATAATACGGCTGGGCCATCGGGTCGATCCGACCCTGGAGTTGCACGAAGCGAGGTGTCAAGGTTTCAATCCACAGCGATCGATCCTGATCGAATGCCTCAGATGAACCGTTCCGATCGAATCGATGAGGTTCGCCGTAGCTCTCCAACCGATCCCGAGCTGCGGCGCTGCCGGTTTTCCAGCGTTCTGGTCCGATCGGCGGCCGGGGCTTCCCGCCGACCGTTAGCGATTCGTCTAGCATTTAAATTCGAGGGCGGAGAATTCTATTCGGCTACGGCGCGAGAAATCCTGCGGCGTTTCTGTGGTGTGGAAATCGGTGCGTACAGCTATGGAGGCTGTTTCCAGCTCGGCGCCTTCCCGCCTGGGGTGAAAATCGGCCGATATGTTTCGATCGGGCCCGAAGTGCTGGTTTACCGCCGCAACCATCCCTTGGACTGGCTATCAACCCATCCATTTTTCTACAATCCTAAGCTCGGAGTGGTGAAGTCAGAGCATGTGCCGCTCCGAAGCCTGGTCATCGCCGACGACGTTTGGATCGGGGCACGCGCCATCATCACTCCGGGTTGCACCCAAATCGGGCTTGGCAGTGCCGTCGCCGCCGGCGCCGTGGTAACTCGGGACGTGCCTGAATTCGCCTTGGTTGGCGGGGTTCCCGCCCGCATCATCCGAGCCCGCTTCTCCAAGGATCTTTGTGACCGGATCAAAGCGAGCGAATGGTGGAAGTTGCCGGTTTCGCGTTGCGCGTCGTGCCTGGAGTATATGACCCGTCCACTTGGGATGGGAGAGCATCCGCTGATATCATGCGCCCCGATAGGATCATCACGCTCGGCTTAGTCCAACCCGTCCGCCGCTGGCTCGATAACCTGGGTAACCCGACGTCCGGGCAGGACGAGCGTGTGCTTCCGGTTTTGATGTACCACAGCATATCGGACGATCCCGAGCCCGGCGGACCTGCATTTTTCCGGCTCACAACCCCTCCGATTCGCTTCGCACTGCATATGCAGTGGTTGGCGGATGATGGATGCGTGGGTGTCACGCTGTCACAGGGATTGCAGTGGCTGGCTGGCCGCAGCACATTTTCTCGACGCCCGATCGCGATCACCTTCGATGATGGGTTTCGCGACTTCGCCGTCGACGCGGTTCCACATCTCCAGCACCATGGCTTTCTCGCGACCATGTACTTGCCGACCGGCTTCATGGAGGCCAATTCCCGCGGATTTCGATCGCGTCCCTGCCTCTCGTGGGAGGAAGCCCGGGCGCTGCAGGACGCCGGCATGGAGTTTGGCTCGCATACGGTCAATCATCCGGCGCTATACAGCCTCGCTTGGGAAGAGATCGCCGGGGAGCTCAATGCGTCGAAAGACCGAATGGAGGACCGCCTGGGCTGCCGGGTGCCCCATTTCGCATACCCCTACGCCTATCCGGAAGGCGATCGCTCGTTCACCCGAACCTTTGCCGCCCTGCTGCGTCGGTCCGGATATGAAACCTCGGTCACCACGTCCGTCGGCCGGGTCGGCCAGCAACATGACGTTCTTGCGCTGCGACGACTTCCGGTCAACGGTTGTGACGACCGCCGGCTGCTTCGTGCGAAGCTTGACGGTGCCTATGACTGGATCGCTGGTCCACAAATCGTCTACAAGACTTTGCGAGGAGCGCTGAGTCTCCGGCCCTCGGTCCGCTCCATCAAATCCATCGGTCAGCCGTGAATCTGAGTGCTCCAGAAATTTCGCTGGTTGTCGTGAACTGGAACTCGACGGCGTTCCTTCGCGGTTGCCTGGCCAGCGTGCACCGGCAGTGTCGGCGGATATCGCTGGAAATCATCGTCGTGGACAGCGGCTCTTACGATGGCTGCGGCGATATGCTCGTCGCGGAATTCCCTGAGGCAAAGTTTCTGCAACTATCCGAAAACGTCGGTTTCGGACGGGCCAACGACATCGGGGTCGGGCAGGCACACGGCGAATTCGTCTGGTTCTTGAATCCCGACACGGAATTGGTCTGCGATGCCGCGGCCATTTTGCGAGAGGTCTTCCACTTGCGTCCGGCGACCGGGATCGCAGGCGCCCGGTTATTAAACGCGGATCGAAGTATTCAAACCACCTGCGTTCATCCGCTGCCAACTCCGTTGAACCAAGCGCTGGACTCCGAGTTTTTGCGGCGTCGGCTGGGAATCTGGGGCGTGCGTGCGTTCAACGAGCGGGCCGTACCCGTAAAAGTCGAAGCGGTATCCGGCGCTTGCATGATGCTGCGGCGCGGCGATTTCCTGCGAGCCGGTGGCTTTGGATCTCGCTTCTTCATGTATGGAGAGGATATGGATCTGTGCTTTCGGATCCGTGGTCTGGGACGAGAGATACTCCATGTGCCAACCGCGGAAGTCATCCACTATGAGGGAGGAAGCTCCCGTGGGCAGTTCAAGAAATTCAGCGTGGTCATGATGCGTCAGTCGCTCGATTCGTACTTCAAGGCCAATCATGGCCTGACCCAGGCATGGCTTCACCGCTGGCTGATGGCCCTCTCCGCTGTCGCCCGCATTGCATTGCTAGCGATCTCCAGCCTTTTCGCCGGCCGCGAAAACGGCAGCCGTTCGTTTCGAAAATGGCACGCGATCCTGAGCTGGTGCTTCGGCTTGGAACGTTGGACTAAATCCTTTCCACCGCAATGAACCTATTGGGCGCAGTCCTGATCCTGGCCACTTGCTCGGTAGTATTAGTCGCTCGTTCACGTCGGTGGGCCTGCCTAGCGCTGATCGCTGGCACCCTCTATGTGACCCAAGGGCAAGGCATCACCATCGGTGGTTTTTCGATTTTTTCGACGAGAATTTTCGAGATCGCCGCCACGATTCGGATCATTGCGCGCCGGGAGCTGGCCCCCTCCCGGTGGGTGCGGCTGGATAAGCTCGTTCTGCTCAGCTATCTCGTGCCGGCTGTGATTTACTGCCTGCGCACGGCGGACCAGCGAGCCTATGCGATCGGCCGTTGCGTCGATGGCATCTTGGCCTACACGATTTTCCGGAGCCTAGTGACCGATCTGGACGACTTCCTTTGGCTCCTGGGGTCGCTGGCCGTCCTGCTGGTGCCCTATGCGGCGATCGTGTTGCGCGAACATCGCACGGGGCTATCACCCTGGTTCGGGATGGGCGGCCTGGACACCGCCATGACCTGGACACGCCACGGCGTTCCTCGCTGCGAAGGGAGCTTTCGTCATCCCAGCTTGCTCGGTACTTTGGGCGCGAGCTTTCTTCCCCTATACATCGCGATGATTCAAGCCAAGCTGAAGCGGAGGATGGCCTGGGCCGGAATCGTCGCCTGTGTCACCATCGTTTGGGAGGCCAATTCGGGCGGCCCGGTCTGTTTTGTTGGAATCGTCCTGGTCGGCTGGTTGCTTTGGCGGCTCCGCGCCAAAATGTACCTCATCCGTCGCGCATTGGTGGCCACCCTGGTGCTCACTGCGATTGTCATGAAAGCCCCCATCTGGTTCATTTTCGATCGGATGGGGGATATCACGGGCGGCGATGGCTGGCATCGATCCGAACTGATCGATCAAGCCGTTCGAACCATCGGACATTGGTGGCTCTGGGGTATGGATATTTCACGCACCGCGGACTGGTTCGCTTATCAGCTCGGCACAGGCGTGGCGGACATTTGCGACATGTACGTCGCCCTCGGGCTACAAGCAGGTGTCCTGGCGATCGCCCTGTTTGTGACCATGCTCGTCGTCGCCTTTAAGCAAGTGGGGCGTGCGCTCGCGGCGGCCCGGGAAGATGCGCTCGGCCGCCCGCCCGGAATGGAATGTTTTCTCTGGGGTCTGGGAGTGATGTTGGCCGGCCATATTTTCAACTGGTTTGCCATCACGTACTTCGATCAAACCTATGTGATCTGGTCGCTCCAACTCGCTGCGCTGGCGGCGTTATGTCAGCAAGCTCAATCGCTCCCCGTACAGTTCACTTCCTCTCCGAACGTCGCCGAACCCGCCGTGCTGCAAGTCTCCTGAGACCGGCCCTCCGCCGTGCCACGAATCCATAATATCCGTCAGATCGTCGCATCCCGTCTCTGCCTCGGCTGCGGCGCCTGCGCCTACATCTGTCCGGAACGGCGGATATCCTTGCTGGATTTCGTCGGGGAAGGCATACGCCCCTGGATGGACGCCGACCGCTGCTCAGATTGCGACGCGTGCCTACAGGTCTGCCCGGCCTTCGAAAACGACCACTCGGACCTGAATAGCCGGAGTGGAGTCATGCTGGAGTTGAAGGAGTCCTGTGGCCCCGTTTTGGAGATATGGGAGGGTCATGCCGTCGACCCGGAAATCCGGTCGGCCGGCGCATCCGGCGGGGTGATCACGGCGCTTTCACTGTTCTGTATCGAGCGACAGGGCATGTATGGGGTGCTGCAAGTCGGCCAAATTTCTCACGATGCGACGGCCAATCGAACCAAGCTGAGCCGCTCCCGACCGGAACTGCTCGCTAATACCGGTTCTCGATACGCGCCAGCGTCGGTTTGTGACGGTCTGGGGCTGGTCGAAACCGCACCGACGCCCTGTGTTGTCGTCGGGCAGCCCAGCGAAGTGACGGCTCTGCGGAAGGCCGAACGGTTGCGGTCGGCACTGCGTGAAAAGGTCGGCCTAGCCCTCTCCTTCTTTTGCGCCGGTTCACCGGCGCGGAAAGGGACTCTCGAGCTTCTACGCCGAATGGGTATCGCGCCGGACGAGGTCGCCGATCTTCGGTATCGGGGGAACGGTTGGCCGGGCACGTTCCGGCCGGCCCTTGCGGACGGACGGCCAACCGGTTCGATGACTTATGAGTCATCATGGGCGTTTCTTCAGGCATATCGGCCGTTCTCCACACAGTTGTTCCCCGATGGCTTGGGCGACGATGCGGACATCGCATGCGGTGATCCCTGGTATCGAAAGATCTCGCCGGACGAACCCGGCCAGTCCCTTGTGGTCGTGCGAACGGAAAAGGGCCGAAAACTCCTCCGCGGCGCCATAGCGGAGGGTTATGTGAGCCTGGCGCCGGCAGAGCCATGGAAACTGCTTGCCTCCCAAAAGCATCTCGTGGCGAAGCGCGGTGCAGTCGGAGGACGGATCGCGGCTCTCCGGCTGCTGGGATTGCCCGCGCCGCGGGTGCGCGGTTTTTATCTCTGGAAAAATTGGCTCCGCCTCGGTTGGAAGGAGCGGCTTCGGTCTACATTGGGCACGATGCGGCGGGTATTCGCTCGCAGTTACTTTCGTCAGCTAATACTCGATCCGGCCAGCTCGCGACCGGTGCCCCAGCCGGTGGACGACCACCGGCGGTTGCAATCGCAATCGCCGGTGCCCTAAAACCAGCGCGAGATCCGCCTAACCGCCTGCCCGCCTCTCCGACATACAGCGAGGGACGGAACGCACACCATAAAATTCGCACTGGATCCAGAAACTTCATCCGAACACAATTATGAATGCCAACTCCCGGCGACGGGCCCGGCGCCTCATTCTAGCCGCCGTCACGGCGCTGGCTGCACATACCGTAGCACTAGGCCGCGATTACTACATCGCCGAGCGAGGTAGTGGCCGGGCCGACGCAAGCTGCCCGGCCGATGCGGCGCCCCCCTCTTGGTTCAACAATCCAACCAACTGGGGCTCGCACCCTGGGCAGATCAGTGCGGGAGACACTGTCCATCTGCGCGGGACGCTGACCCATAGCCTCGTGTTCCGTGGTGGCGGGCAGCCCGGCCGCCCGGTTGTCCTACGGTTTGATCCAGGCGCCAATCTGACGGCGGGCGTGTGGCCGGCCGCGACTGGCGCCATTGATGTCGATCACGAGACAAATATTATCATTGATGGCGGCGCGAGTGGAATAATCGGCGGAAATGGCGGCAACCCCGCCTTGGTCAACGGTGTCATCCGCAATACGGAGAATGGAACCGAGCTCGCCTTCCGCGAGCCGTCGATTTTTGTCCGTGTGGTTGAATCCAGCGACGTCACTGTCGAGAATCTCGCGTTCTACAATCTCTACGTTCGAACTTCCCGGATGGACGAAGCGCCCGCCAGTCAGGCGAAGCGCGATTGGTCCGCTGTCGTGTTCTTCGATCAATTCTCTCCCAGCCGGAATATGGTCGTCACCAATTGCATCGTGCACGACGCGTTTAGCGGACTGTTTATGGCATATGGGCCGGGTTGTGGGAATTTCGAATGCTCCCGATGCACCGTCTATAGGTGCAACTGGGGCGGCAACTGCGGCGACGCCGATGGCAATGCCCGCCTTGATGGTCTGTCGGTTCATGACAACATCTTTCGGAACTTCTCGAATTGGGAGGATCTCCCGGTCGATCATTATCACCACGACGGTTTTTACGGATGGGCGGAGCGTGGCCGGCTGACACGAGTGCGTTATTATAATAACCTTGTCGGGCCGGATTTCGGATCGGCGTCCGCAGGGTTGTTTTGCTCGGGCAATATATCCGATGTGATGATCTATAATAATGTCTTTCGGGAAAACCCGGCCGATCACCCGGCCGATGGCCTGGTTTATATCTCGCCCAATGCCGAAGTCGGCGGCGATTTTTCGGTTCTCAACAACACATTTCTCGGTGGAGGGAGCGGAGTGGGTGTCAACTTTTATCGCAACCGTATGAATGACTCGGCGGTCAGCCAGCGCCTGATCGTCGAAAACAACATCCTCTGCGGGCTCGGCACGGCGATCGCGGTCTATAATTTCGGCGGGCTAACGGTGATCGTGGCGAACCACAACCTGACCCATCGCCTGCGGCCCTCGATGAATTACAGTATTTCGGATACGAACGTTTCCCATTTTCTTCCCCGGCGGCGCTGGCAAGGACTAGGCTACGGCCTCCACGGGCGGAGCGGCGACCCGCACCTCGGCGCCAACTGCGTCCCTCTATCTGGATCCCCCGCTATCGGTACCGGCTTGGATCTGTCGGCCGATTTTTCGACCGATTGGCTGGGCTTTCCTCGTCCCCGAGGAACCGCCTGGGATCTAGGAGCCGCGGAGTCCGTCGAAGCACGAAGGCAACCCGGCGTTTTCGCCTCTGATGCTAAGTATCGATAACACATTACATCGATCCACCAATCTATTGGGTGGTTTGAATAATTTAACCTATTGACCTATAGAT
>JBOHXF010000403.1:0-3532 GCA_050737455.1 Opitutaceae bacterium
CCTGGAGCCATTCGCGGGCGTGGCGCTCGATGTCGCCGGCTCCAACGAAAGCCACGAGGTCCCCCGCTCGAATCTCTTCCGCGAGGGCCTCGCCCATCCCGCGGCCGCCCGGCAGATAGCTCGCGGCGAGGGCCCCGTGGGTCCGCTTCATCTCGGCGTAAATATCCGCGCTGGTGCCGCCCGGAAGCGGCGCTTCGCCGGCGCCGTAGACGTCCAGAAGGTGCACGCGGTCCGCCAGCGCCAGCGCCGCGGCGAATTCCGCCGCGAACCGCGCCGTGCGGCTGTACCGGTGCGGCTGAAAAACGACCATCAGCCGACCGCCTTTCGCGACCCGCCCGCGGAGGCTCGTCAGGAGCGCGCGAATCTCCGTCGGGTGATGCGCGTAGTCCTCCAGCACCGTCACGCCGCCCTCGCCCGAAAGGATCGCCTGCCGCCGGCGCACGCCCGGATACTCCGCCAGAGCGCGGGGCGCGGGAGCGACGCCCATGAGCTGCAGGGCCGCAAGCGCCGCGGCGGCGTTGGCCGCGTTGAACTCGCCCTGCGCGCGCACGACCGCCGAGATCGCGGGAAATCTCCCTCCGAGCGCCAGCGTCATCCGGCCGGCGGCCTCCGAGGCGATCGTCGCGGAGAACTCGCCCGTACGCCCAAAAACGGCGTACTCCGGGCCGCCCGGGGCCGCCCGCGCCGCAAGCCGCAGCGAACGCGGACAGGTGTCGCTCACGAGCACCGCCGCCCGCGTCCGCGCGAAGAGGCCGGCGAAGGCCGCCTCCAGATCGGCGGCCGTGCGGTAGAAATCGGGATGATCCCAGTCCAGGCTCACCGCCACCGTGATTTCCGGCGAGAAGCCGTCGATCGTACCGTCGCTTTCGTCGATTTCGGCCACGACCCATTCGTTCGAACCGGCGCGGGCCGGCGCGGAGCCGTCGGCGAAAAGACCGCCCAGGATGAACCCCGCCGGAAAGCCGGCCGCGCGCAGGGCGGCGATCAGCATCGCCGTCGTGGTGGTCTTGCCGTGCGCTCCGCAGACCGCGACCAGACGACGGCCGCGGACCGCCTCGGCGAGCATCTCCCCGCGGCGCACGGCCGCGATCCCTCGGGCGGCGGCCGCGGCCCGGGCGGGATGCCGGGGCCCGATCGCCGACGAGTGCACCAGGATCTCGCAGGCCGCCGGCAGCGGCCCCACGCCCACCCCGGCCCCCGCGAGCTGCGCGGCCATCTCCGGTGCGAGCGCGTCGTCCTCGCCCGTCACCGACAGGCCCAGCCCCGCCAGATGAACCGCGAGCGGCCCGACGCCCATGCCGCCCGCGCCGACGCAATGCACGCGCGGCGCCCGCAGCCCGAAAAAGCTCGGCGCCTCCGGGGGTCTCATGCCGGGAAGAAAGCGGGGCCTCCGCCTTGTGACGCCCCGCCGGCCAGATCCTGCAGATCGCGAATCATCGCGTCCAGGGAGTTGACGTGGTCCATCCGCCGAAGATTGCTTCGGAATTTACGCAGAAGCCAATCGTTGAAGATCGTTCCCAGCACCTCGGCCTGAAGCGTGTCGAGGCGGGACTGGTCGACCGCCAGTCCTCCCCCCTGGCGCTCGAAGAAGGCCGCGTTGGCCCTTTGGTGATCGTCGGCCGCATGCGGAAACGGAACCAGGATCGCCGGCGTCCCGCAGCGGATCAGCTCCGAAATCGTGCCGGCTCCCGCCCGGGAAACCGCCAGGTCCGCGGCCGACAGCACCGGCGCCATGGCGTCGGAGAACGGGACAAAGACGGACCGCACGCTCCCGCCGCGCTTCGCCGGAATTTCCACCACCTCTTCGGATCCTTTGCCGGGCCCGGTGAGGCAGTAGATCTGGATCCCCGCCTCGCCGAGTCCCCGCAGGTGCTCGCGGGCCCACGCATTGAGCGCGGACGCCCCCTGGCTTCCGCCGAATACCAGCAGCACCTTGCGATTGGGATCGAGGCCCAAGGCCGCGCACGATTCGTCGCGGCCCAGCCGGACGATCTCGCGGCGGACGGGCAGCCCGGCATGGACGGCGACGTTCGGCGCGAGGCCCTTGAGGCGGACGCCAAAGGGAAGATACACACGATCCGCGCAGCGTCCGAGCGCGCGGACCGCGAGGCCCGGCACCCGATTGGCCTCGTGGAGCGCGAGCGGGACGCGGGTCACCATGGCCGCGAGGACCACGGGAGCCGAGGTGAAGCCGCCGAAGCCGACGATTCCATCCGGCCGGCGGCGCGCCAGAAGCCGGAGGCAAAACCCGACCGCCGCAGCCTGGCTTGCGAAACAGAGGACGAACCGGACCGGGTGCCAGGAGAACGGCCGGCCGGGCATCCGCTCGAAGCGCAGCTGCGGGTATTTTGCGCTGAGCCGCGCGTCCACCTTCTTGCGGCTGATGAGCAAGGTCGCCTCGTGTCCGCGCGCAAGCAGCCCTTCGGCGAGCGCGATGCCGGGGGACAGGTGGCCGCCCGTGCCACCGCACGAGACGAGGAACCGCCGCGGGGGGATCGCGGGCGGCCGATCGCTCATTGCAGCACCTCCCGCATGGAGCCTCCTCCCGAAGACAGGAGCGCCCGCCCCCAGGTTCGATCCGTATTGACCAGCAGCCCGATGAGGATGCCCATCAAGAGCAGATTGGAAAGGCCCGCGCTGATGAAGGGCAAGGACATCCCCTTGGTTGGAAAAATCCCCGTGACGACCCCCATGTTGATGATCGCCTGGAGCGAAATGAGCAGGATCGCTCCGCCCGCCAGGAGGAACTGGAAGAGATTCGGCGCGCGCCTCAGATGCCACAGACCGGCGACGAATATCGCGCAGAAAGCCGCGTCCACGCCCAGGGTGAAGGGCAGCCCGAGCTCCTCGCCCACCACCGCAAAAATGCAGTCGTTGTGGGCTTCGGGCAGGAAATTGTCCTGCTGGCGACCCTTGCCGAGACCCACCCCGTCGATGCCGCCCGCCGCAAACGCCGCCTCGGCCTGGTAAAGCTGGTAGGTGCCGCCCGCCTTGTTCGCCTGAACGTGAAGATAGTCCGTGATCCGCCGCATGCGGTTCGCGTTGTGCAGGAGGCAGACGCCGAATACGCCCGCGGCCAGGGCTCCCATGAGCAGGAGGTACCGCCACCGGGCTCCCGCGAAGAACAGCAGGATCAGCCCCACGGCCAGCGTCAGCGCGGCCGCCCCGAAGTCCGGCTCGCGCAGGATGAGCCCGGTGAATGCGGCCACGATGCCCACCGGGTAGAGGAACCCCCGGCGCCATTCGGCCAGCCGCGTCTGGTTCAGCGCCAGGTAGTGCGCCAGGCAGAAGATCATCGCCACCTTGGCGAATTCCGAGACCTGGACCCGGATCGGGCCCCGGCCCAGCCAGCGCCGGCTGCCGTTGACTGTGACGCCGATGTGAGGCACGAGGACGAGCGCGAGCAAGACGAGCGTGCCTCCGCCGATCCACCAGGCGTACCGGCGCAGGAAATGGAGGTTGAGCCGGCTCGCGACGAAGCCGAGGGCGACCGCGGCGCCCACCCCGACCACCTGCTTGCCAAGGTAGTAGT
>JBOHXF010000404.1:0-2356 GCA_050737455.1 Opitutaceae bacterium
GAGCTACACCCTGCAGGTGGCCGGGGTGAACGGTTCGGCCGGAATCGGCATGGTCGAGATCTACGACGCCGACGGGAGCGGAGCCGCCACGCGCCTCGTCAACCTGTCCACCCGCGGCTACGTGGGCACGGGCGACGACGTGATGGTCGCCGGATTCGTGATCTCGGGCGACAGCGACTCGGAGGAGACGGTGCTCATCCGCGGCATCGGGCCGGGCCTGGCGTCCTATGGCTTCAGCGGGACGCTGACGAACCCGGTTCTCACGCTCTACGGCAGCAAGGTCAATGTGCTCGACAGCAACACCGGATGGGGCGGCACCACGGCGCTCACGGATGCCATGAAGTCGGTGGGCGCGTTCTCGCTGCCCGCGGATTCGGCCGACAGCGCCATCCTGGTCAGCCTGCCTCCCGGCAGCTACACCGCGCAATTGTCGGGCAGCGGCGGCGGGACCGGACTGGGCCTCATCGAAATCTACGAGGTCAAATAGACCCGCGGCGTTCCGTTCGGATTTCCGAATCCCCGATGGAATATCCACTGGCCGCCCTGCGCCTTTCGCCGCAGGGCGGCCTCATTTGCCGTTTTCGGCCGTCGGAGCGGGGGGAGGGGTGGCCCGGCCCTTATCCGGGACCGGCTGCACATCTTTTTGTACGCGATGCGCCAGCGCGATCAGGAACGCCATCACCTGCTTCGTCTCGTCCGCCAGTCCTTTCCTGGCCAAATACTTGTCCATGGCCTCGATGATATCGGGATAGCCGTTCATACGGCGGAAATCATGCCTCCTCGGCGGGCGTTTGCAAAACGCCGCGTTACATTTTGGTCCCGGCCGCTGTCGGTAAGGGCTGATTTCCATGAATCCCGCGGCGCGGCCGGCCAAGCTCCTCATCGTCGAGGACGATCCGTTTTACTCGGAACTGACGCGAGCGGCCGCGCTGTCCTGCCACCGATTCGCCGAGGTCGCCACGGCGGACGGCGGCTTGGCCGCGTTGGATCTGCTTCTGGCGCAGTCGGCGGAACCTTCCGGACTGCCCGATCTCGTGCTCAGCGACCTCAAGATGGCGGAAATCGACGGGTTGGAGCTCATCGAGGCCTTGCACGAGCATCCCGCGCTGCGGCGGATTCCCGTCGTCATCATGACCTCGTCGGAAGATCCCCGGGACCGGGCGGCGGCGGCGCGAGCCGGCTGCCGGCATTTCTTCCAAAAGCCGGCGTCGGTGCGGGCCCTGGCGGACGAACTGGGCCAGATGTCGGCGTTCTGCGGAGAAGCCGCGCATGTTTGAGCGGTCCGGGCGGCCGACGGTAATCGAGAACGAGCGGCGCGCGAACGCCGGGCGCCGGGAACCCGGGCTAATCGCCGATGATCTTCACGAGCGCGCGCTTGCGGCGCATCCCGTCGAACTCCCCGTAGAAGATCTGCTCCCAGGGCCCGAAATCGAGGCGGCCGTCGGTGACCGCGATCACCGCCTCCCGCCCCATGATCGTCCGCTTGAGGTGGGCGTCCGCGTTGTCTTCGCCCCGGTTGTGCTGGTACTGGCCGTGCGGCTTTTCCGGAGCCAGCTTTTCCAGCCATTTCTCGAAGTCGGCGTGAAGGCCGGGCTCGTTGTCGTTGACGAACACGGAGGCCGTGATGTGCATCGCGTTCACGAGGCAGAGTCCCTCGCGGATCCCGCTGTCGGCGAGCGCCGCTTGCACGTCCGCGGTGATGTTGATGAGAGCCCGTCTGCGCGGCACTTCGAACGACAGTTCCCTGCGATAGGTTTTCACGGCGCGGGTCCCGGAATCATCGCTGCAGATAGACGTCCGCGAAGCGGTGAAAATTGAGGACGGAGGGCAGCCAATGCCTGACATAGGGCTGTTTCAAGTAGATCTGGCTATTGTAATAGAGCGGAATCACGGGAGCCTTCCGCAGCAGGATGGCTTCCGCCGCCTGAAAATAGCCGAAGCGCCGCCGGCCGTCCGCGGTCCGGGAAGCCAGATCCAGAAGATGGTCATAGGTTCGGTCGCTCCATCCCGCATAATTGTTGCCGCCGCCCGTGACCATCATGCCCAAGAAGGTGAGGGGATCGGGATAATCGGCGATCCAGCCGGAGAAGGCGATCGTGTAGTTGCCGTCCTGCTGGTTTTGGAACAGCGTCTTGAATTCCTGGGGCGTGATCGTCATCCGGACGCCCAGGTTGCCGGCCCATCCGGCCTGGACCGCCTGCAGCATGCGCAGGGCCGGGCCTGTGTCGAAGGACAGGACATTGAAGACGGGCAGGCCGTGGCCCCCGGGATAGCCGGCTTCGGCGAGCAGTTTGCGAGCGGCGGCGAAATCGTCGGGAACGAAGGCCGCCGGCGTATAGCCGCCGCAGTCCGGCGG